>JAACDS010000024.1 GCA_009936895.1 Pseudomonadota bacterium | reverse complement strand
GTGTTCTCGAATTGAATGACCAGCCGGTCAATCCAAGTGGGTCCCAATGTTGGGTGCACATCGTCCATGGGTTGCAAGAAGCCTCGCTGACGCATCTGAGGGTCATGTTCCACGAGGTCGGCACCGTCTTGCACGATCCCTGCGGGCACACCGGCCTGCTGACATTGCTGCATAAGCGTGAGGGCATCGGCGTTACGAGTCCATGTCGAGAGGTGTTCGTTCAACAACTCACGATGCTCGTAGCGCGCTGCCTGGGTGGCAAAGATATCCTGCGCCGCCCAATCCGGTTGCCCCATGAGTTGGTAAAGCGCCTGCCACTGGGATTCGTTCATACAAGCAATGGCGATCCAGCGTTCACTGACTTGGCGAGCCGTTGCTTCGTCGGCGCCGGTTTCCTTAGTCTGATCGGCGCATCGGTAGCAACCGTGTGGCGCTACCGCATCGTAGGGCAGGTCGTTACCCACGGGACGAGCCTTTGTACCGTTCGCCGCCAGATCGAGTAAGGAGGGACCGATGAAGTTAATGCCTACCTCGAATTGTGAAATGTCCACACGCTGACCGCTGCCGGTTGTGCGCCGGGCTTGCAGCGCTGCCAAGACCGCAACGGCCCCGTGCAGACCGGCCTGATGGTCGTTATAGGAAAAGCCGATACCAATGTCCTCGCGGCCGGGCACACCGGTAGTTGCCGTGATACCGCATAAGGCATGAATGGTGGGAGCGTACGTGACGTATTTTGACCACGGGCCGCCGTCCCCCATGCCAGACATCTGTACGTAGATCACACCGGGATTGGTTTGGCTCACCTCGTTATAACCAATACCCCAGCGATCCAGTACGCCTACCGAAAAGTTGTCGATCACGATGTCTGCTTCGTCGGCGAGCCGCCTTGCGAGCGCCTTGGCCGAGTCGTCTGACATTTTCAACGCTAAGGCGCGCTTGTTGCGATTCCACATCAAGTAGTAGGGGTGGTGAGGGTCTTGGGTTGTCACTGCGCGTTCGCTGGAATTGATCTTGATCACGTCCGCACCCATGTCGGCCAGCATGCGAGTGGCAAAGGGTCCAGCCAGCACATGAGTGAAGTCCAACACCTTGATGCCTGCCAGCGGTTTGCTGCCTGGCGCGTTCTCGGTCTGATGTGTGCGCATCTGCCACCCCAACTGGCCGGCGACGGCGCTGACCGGAAGTGCCCGAGATTGGTAGGGTTTGAGCTGCCAGGGCGTCTTGCTGAAATGATAGGGCGTGCCCGGGGAGGTGATTTCCACGTCTTCGATCTGATAGGGCACATACCAATTCCGCGCCTTCAGCTGTGGGTTTTCGGCCACTTTTTCGATAGGCAATACCCAGCCGTAGGGTGCGTGTCGTGACTGGGCCTCGTGAAATAGGGCTTCCACGTCCTTGGTAGCTACCCAGCGACTCATGATGTCCATGGCGCGCTGGGTGCGCAGTCGCAAATTCTCCGGCTCCATATATTTGGGATCGATCAGATCTTCGTGTACGTCCTCTTCGATCCACCACATCAACTGATTGTCAAAATTCGGCGCCGGCGTTGCCATGATGCAACCGTTCTTGCCCGGCATAACCCCATAGGCATCTGACCAGTGCAGGGCGCCGCGGCGTGGCAGGACTCGACCTTCCGGGCGGTTCAGGGTTTGCTGATAAAAGTAGAACATGAAGACCTGTTCCAGACACGAGGCAATGCTCTCGTGCACAGAGAGGTGCGTGCTCTGGCCCTCGCCGGTGTTGCGTTGGTGATGAAGGGCACTGAGTGCCGCTATGGCCGCATAAGCACCTGAAATCATAAAATTCAGATCGCCAAAGTTCTTCAGCGGCGGTGTGCTTGAGTCGCCGGTTGTGGCAGCTGCGCCGCCCAATGCACCGGCAACGATGTCAGGCGCTAGGTAATCTGACCACGGCCCTTCCTTACCGAAGGATGACAGTTCTACAACAACTAAGCCGGGGTTGGCGCGCTTGGCGGCCTCAATGTCCACGAGTGCTGCTGAATCGCTTTGATCGCATCGGCAAATAATGTCGGCGGCTTCGGCTAGCCTTTGCAGGGTTTGCCTTGCTGACGGGTCTGCGCCGTCTACTTGTGCAAAGGTCCGGTTCGAGGCGAAGAAACTGTGCCAGAGCGACAGGGCGCCAGCCTTAGACTGCAAAAAGGGCCCGCGCTGGCGTAGTGGATCGCCCGTCGCGCTTTCTGGGCGGATGACTTGTGCCCCTAGGTCGGCCAGTAGTTTGGTGCCATAAATGCCACGTTCATCGGTTAAATCGATAACGCGTATGTCTGCTAACGCCATGAAAGTTCCTTATTCCTCTCCGCTGAAGACAATAGCCCAGCGAAATGGTCAGAGAAAGTTCAGAATGCTATGTTGATGCAATGCAGCGCTCGGGGAGGCGACAATGCTTAATGCGGAACAAATCCGTTTTTTCAAAACTCAGGGCTATGTGATCGTCCCGGGTGCCATGGATGTCGCGCTTTGTCGACGAGTCAGAGACCTGATGTGGCAGGCGTTGCCGCCGGGCACGCGACTGCAGCCGAATGATCCGGCGAGTTTTGTTGGACCGTTCAGCGAACAGGACGAAAGCTCTGATGAGCGACATATGCGTGCAGACTATCGATGGCTGAACCGTTTCCTTGGAGTCAGCGCCGACGTCATTCGTTTGATTTATTCCGAATCCATTTGTTCGATGGCTCAGCAGTTATTGGGCGGTC
>JAACDS010000023.1 GCA_009936895.1 Pseudomonadota bacterium | reverse complement strand
GCCTTAGAGCCTTCTCGCGACGGGTTTGAGGCCCCAGATCCTATATTCATCGTAGGCATGCCGAGAGCCGGATCCACGTTGTTAGAACAAATTCTATCCAGTCACTCCCAAGTCGACGGGACCCAAGAGCTACCAAATATCCTATCTGCGGTTCATCAGTTGCGCTCTCGCAACAAAGACTTTGATCGACTCAACTATCCCCGGGCGATAGCAGAGTTAAGTGCCGGCGAGCTGAGGGAATTTGGGCGAACGTATATTGAAGAGACCCGCACGCATCGACAAGAGGCACCTTTTTTCATTGATAAGATGCCCAACAACTTCCGTCACATAGGGCTGATAAAACGAATTTTACCCAATGCAAAAATAATCGACGCCAGACGCCACCCCTTGTCCTGCACCTTCAGTTGCTTCAAGCAGCTATTTGCAGAAGGGCAGGAGTTTTCATACAAATTAGAGGACTTGGGTCAGTATTACCGGGATTACGTGGGACTGATGGATTTTTGGCATCAGTGTTTCCCGAATGAAATCCTGCACGTGCAGTATGAAGACGTTGTTGATGATCTTGAGACCCAAGTGCATCGCATCCTTGCTTATTGCAACTTGCCTTTTGAAGCGGAATGCCTGAATTTCTGGGAAACCGAAAGGGCGGTAAAAACGCCCTCTTCAGAGCAAGTTCGACAGCCTATCTTTAAGTCCGGCGTGGAAAACTGGCAAGACTTTGAGACCCACTTGGACCCATTGAAACAGGCGCTGGGTAAGACCCTTCACGAATTTCTTCCGCAGCCTTAAGGCGCAGTCAGTCTGTTTAATCGGACTAATCTGCATGGGTGCTAAACTTCGAGTCTTGGATAGATCCACTTAAAAAGGCCTTAGGCGACAATGTACGAGAACAGTTCAACATCCGCTGAGTTAACACCAAGTTTGAGGCTCTCCCCGTCCCTGTGCTCGCTGCTCGCGGTGCTATTGGCTGCCGCCCTGTGGGCTGTGTCGAGTTTTGCCAGTGAAAACCAAGCCAACGAAAGACCCTTCGTGGTATTGCTTTCCTTGGACGGTTTTAGAGCCGACTATCTGGACAGATATCCAAATCAAAGTACGAACCTAAAGCGCCTAGCCGACAGTGGGTTGGCCGCTACGGGTCTTGTGCCGGGTTTTCCCAGCAGCACCTTTCCTAACCACTACAGTATCGTGACCGGGCTCTACCCCGGTCGCCACGGCATCATCGGCAACGGTTTTTACGACCGTTCGCGAGATGCCCGTTACCGTCTGGGCGACCGCAATGCCGTAGAAGACGGCACGTGGTATGGAGGGGAACCGCTTTGGGTTGCTGTAGAAAAAGCTGGTATGCGGGCGGCAAGTTATTTTTGGGTGGGTAGCGAAGCCGATGTTCAGGGTATTCGACCCAGCTATTATAAAATATACGACGGCAGCATTCCCAATCATAAGCGCGTAGATCAAGTGCTGGACTGGCTGCGACTGCCGATTGGGGAGCGCCCGAACTTTGTTACCTTGTATTTTTCCACGGTGGATTCGGCAGGCCACCGATACGGGCCCGACAGTACCGAAGTCAAACAAGCGGTGGCCAGTGTGGACAAGCAAGTTGGACGATTGGTGACGGGCCTTGCTCGAATCGATCATCCGGTCTATCTGATGGTGTCGTCGGACCACGGTATGCAGCAGGTGGATGCAGACCAAACCGTATTCCTTGCTGACGTAATGGCGTTGGGTCGCTGGCGTGGTTCGAACCAGATCATTTCTGGAGGCGCGTATGCTTTTTTCTACAGCGATGATGTACAGCTCGTAAGCCAGACGTTTGATGACCTGAAGCGTGTCGACGGCTTGACGGTTCTGAGACCTGCGCAGTTTCCCGACGTACTGAACTTTCCTCAGAGCGGGCCACGCATACCGGATTTGGTCGCCGTGGTTGAGGCGCCAAAGTACATCGGGTTTCACAGAGGCAAAGGGCGCAAACCACCCCAGGGAGCTCACGGTTATCTGACTGCTACAACACCGACCATGAAGGGTATATTTTTTGCGACGGGCCCGGGTATTGCGCCGAATACCCAAGTGCCAGATGTCGACAACGTGCATATTTATCCGTTGGTGCTGAATCTGTTAGGCATTCAAGCCAGCGGGGAAACAGACGGTGATTTGTCTGTGCTGGGCTCCTATCTCAAGGGCCATACGGAATAAGGTTATTGATCCAGCAAGAAGCGCATAGACAAATCCAGGGGTTCTACACCCTTGGTGAGGTCGCCGCAGGAAATGTAGTCGACGCCGGTGCGGGCAATTTCAGCGATGCTGTCCTGGGTGATGCCGCCAGAGGCTTCAAGCACGATCTTGCCCCGACTGATGGCAACCGCAGTTTGCGTATCAGCAATCGAGAAGTTATCGATGAGCGCAATGTCCGCGCCTGCGGCCATGGCCTCTGCTAACTCCTCAAGATTTTCCACTTCGATTTCGACGGGTTTGTCCGGAAATGTATTTTTTGCCGCCTCAATCGCGCCAGTGATACTGCCCGCTGCCACGATATGATTTTCTTTCAGTAAAAACGCATCAAATAGGCCGATGCGATGATTGCTGCCGCCACCGCATTTGACCGCATACTTCTGGGCGATTCGTAGGCCCGGGATGGTTTTTCGGGTATCAAGCAGTTGGGCATCGGTGCCTTGTAGCAGCGCAACATAGTGCGCTGTGCGTGTGGCCGTGCCGGAAAGCAGTTGCACAAAGTTCAACAGGGTGCGCTCTGCACTGAGCAGGCTTCTGGCCCGACCCGAGAGCACGAAGAGGACTTGGTCTGGGGTCACCTGATCTCCGTCTTTGACCTCC
Source organism: Pseudomonadota bacterium (assembly GCA_009936895.1). Classification (GTDB taxonomy): domain Bacteria; phylum Pseudomonadota; class Gammaproteobacteria; order Pseudomonadales; family Azotimanducaceae; genus UBA4421. The sequence goes on along the minus strand of JAACDS010000023.1, from coordinate 126 downwards.
CACCGAATCTGCGCCGACGAGTCGATTTGCCGCAAGGTTTCGTTGACCCACAGTGCCCCGCAAAAGATCCCAGCCTGACGGGTGATCACTCGAGCGGTGGCTTGAGTATCCGGGTTAATTAAGCTG
>JAACDS010000240.1 GCA_009936895.1 Pseudomonadota bacterium | reverse complement strand
TCAATCTGACTTTCATACAACGAGTTCGCACCGCCGTCTAAATCCCAGTCTAGGCGAAAACAAAAGACATGCTGGTGTACTGGCGAGGCCAGCCCCTCGGCAATCAATGGTGATTGGCTGGGGTTGTGACTTTCTGAGGTCACCGCGCTGACGCCGACGATACCCGTTAGCTTAATTTCCATTTGGACAGTGCCATCGAGGTACAGGTACCAGTAAAAGCCGTAGTCATAGTTTCCGATGGTAAAGATCGAACTGATGACCAAGCGCCGAGAGCGCCGCACCTCACTGGTTTGAGACTCGCTGTCGTAGTGTTTCCATTGAATGCCGTAGTCTTCCTCGTGCATGCAGATGGCATTCTCTACAGACTTGACCTTGCCCTCCCAAGTCACCTGATGTACGTCAAAATAGAAGATCTCGCCTAAGCAATCGCAGCCCAGCTTTAAGGAATTGACCAACATACCCATGTTGTATTCCGAGGCATCCAGCACGTGTTTCCACGAGTGCATGTTGTCGTTATCCCCGTAGGGCACGATCATTTCCGATAGCGCTGCTCGATACAGCAACGGCCGATCCTGCAGCGACAGCTGATGCAAGACCAAGCCGTGCACCGGATGCATTGACACAGAAAACTCATAGCCCTGCCACTTCACACGGTAACCGTCCACCTCGAAGCTTGGCCCCTCGGGCTGTAAGATCTCCAGATCCTTCAGATCAGTCCGCGTGCTGTGTTGGTGAGCCGAATCGAAACGTCCGGAATGTGGTGGCATGGGTATCACGCCAGAGTCCTCCACCAAAACCACCTGTTGATCCGTCACGTCCACGTGGCAAATCAGACCGTGGATGGGGCGAGCGTAGCCATTGTCTGTCGCATCTTCGCGCACAAAGGCGATACAGCGAACCGCCCGATGCCCTTTTGGCAACTCGACCACGGGATATCCGCCTGCAGGCCATGGGTCAATTTGAATCCGCTTAAGATCTTCATCGGTGTCGCAGGGAATCCCTCGGGCTTTCACTGCTGCCAGCCATTCGGGATGGTTTTTGGTCAGTTGAATGGCAACGCCCAGATCCAAATAACCGTACGGGGCTTGAGCCTCATTAGACAATCGATGCAGTCGATCCACCTGTTTTTTTGTGAGATTCACCAAGACCTCAAAGCCGCCGTCGGACTGGCTGTCTGTACCCAAAAATCGCACCACTCGGTCTGCGGCCTTACCGGCTTTTACCTCGGTTTTCGCCGGCTCCTCTAGGCCCGATGAACAGAACACTGCTCGCTCGTCGCTGTGGGTTTGACGGAATATGGCAACCGCTTCTTGGATTTCTGCTGCCGAAAGAGGCTCAAAAGGATTCGACATTCGCTTTCTCCTGTTCTGATGTCTGGGCGTCGTATTGTCGCGCCTCTATTTAGCCTCTTTCGTAAAAACATCGCCAGCGTGACCAGCCTGCTAAGACAGGTCAGACTATTCAGGCTGCCATCTCGGCTGGCCAACAAGCGCGTGGTGAGTATTTTAGGTTTCCTCGTCTCCTCAGGGCCGAATCACGAAATGCGTTGCGCTTCTCATCGAGGCTTTGTCCCCACCACAAGAGGTCCCATCAGAGGCGACCCAACCCGCAACCCGCTTCAGCGGCAACAGCAAACCAGCGCTGGTTCTTTTACGACTCAGCAGCGCCCATATTCTGGCAAGTAACGAGAGCGGCAACGACGGCATCGACTGTTAAGGCTTTCGATTGCTCTTTGACCGCTTTGCGCAGGCAAATATTGATGTTTTCTTTTCCGGCTGGCGTTTGACTGAGTCTTTTGACGTCAGCCTTATACTCACAGGATCGCATTTCATCGTTAACACATCCGAGATTCGAGCATTGGTCAGGCAATGGGACTGAACAGGGCTCAGACCAACTTAAGCCAGTCAGACACAGCAAGAAAACACCACTCAATACCGTTCTCATTCTTCAATCAACTCACCAACCAATGGCTTCTCTTCAAAGCGGTCTACAGAGGTTTGTCCCTTCCTATGAAGCTCCCTTAGCCTACTGCACTGGCCTCGATCTAACGTGACCAGTGGCGGTGTGTTGCCCATCTGTATCAGTGAGCGTCTTTCGTAAGCGAAGTTTGACTTGCCAATTCTATGTTCTCGAGACGTCGCCACTGAATCGGTTTTGTTTATTGTCGTTAAGACCCAGGACGCGTTTTCGTGCGTCACGGGCGCCCTAACTCTCTCAATGACGACTTTGTGGCGAGTATCGAAAACCTCAAGCTTCCCCTGTCGTTGTTTTTCCCCAAACAACAAGGTGATTTCAAAAATTTGGTTTTTCGCGACGAAGGCGCATGTCAGCGAAAACTCATCGGGTTTTTCTATCGACTCGCCCATCAGCTGCTGCTCACCCCAACTGGAAGGAACCAAAAACACCAACAACAGCCCCATCACCAAACGTCTCACCGGTTTCGTATCTCCTTTTTAGACCGCTCCATTGGCGCCACCGTCTGCTTGCCTTGGCAGCATTAGCTTCTCAAGGACTGCCTTAGTTCTGAGCCAACCTTTTCAAATCCATACTTTTCGTAGAAAGGTAAGTTTTGCTCGGTACTTTCAACCAAATATAGACCGTACTCCGCGCATCCCCGCAATTTTGCCTGCTCGACCGTTTTTTCCACCAAACGGCCTCCGATGTTCTGACCACGACCGGCGGGATCGACGATTAACTCCTCAAGTTGGCAATACTCACCGCCATTTCGCATCGCGAGATTGTATGAAACTGACGCCATGCCGAGGATTCTACCGCCCCCTTCTGCAACAAAAATCTCGCCCCGGGTGTTATCGAGAAGCTGGTCAAAAATCTGGGGCGCTAGCGGGTCGGTTGAGCCACCCGTAAAACTTGCGAGACTTTGAAGTAATTCCATGCAGCGTTGGCTGTCATCCTGTCTTGCATTTCTGATAGTAAGATTCATTTCTTGCCTCCACTCCAGTCCATCACGCCTCGAAACAGCTAACATCAAGGCAGCTTGTTCAACGGTTACTTTACAGTGCAGAGCATAAGCCTTTATCACTGCCTGCCAACCAGCATCAGCAGCCTTTTACTTGCCGTTTGCCCCATCTCAATCACCATGAAATTCTCTATAGTCCGAATCTCTTGGCTCTCAGCAAGTATCGTATATTCACCAGAAGGATCATGCCGGCGTTAAGCCGGAAAAAGAACTGCCTCAAGGCACAACCGTTGGATGCTGAAGTTCACCTTGCACGGTCGCTCTACATCAATCAGTGTGCATTTACGGATTATTATCTTCATAAAGCCGGAAGCTGATCAGCAGAACGGCTCAGCAGAACAAGGCACTGAGTGGTATTCGTCAAACACTAAGCGCCAGGAGTTTTAAACGTGGATCAAAACGACAACGCTGGATTTTGGATTGTAACAGGCGCGGCATCGGGTATCGGCGCAGCCGTTGTCCGAGCTGTGAGAAACTCTGGGGCTAATGTGCTTGCGCTGGACGTCGATGAAACCAACGTTTCAGCACTCGCAGAAGAGACTGGCGCGCTGTACCGGGTTTTGGATGTTGGCGATCTCGATCAATGGCAACAATTGGCGGACTACCTAGCTTCTGAAAGCGCACGTCTGGGCTCGCCAACGTACATTCACCTCAATGCAGGCATTCAAATAGCGCCGCCAGACGTACCGTTGTCTGAGTATCAGCTAGAGGCAGCAACCTTAGAGCGCTACAGGCGTATGATGAGTGTCAATGTCGACGGGGTCGTGTTCGGCTTGCAGACGCTGTTGCCGCGGTTGGCGCCTGGCGCGGCAATCGTTGTGACCGCATCTCTCGCTGGCGTAACCCCTTACGCAGTTGACCCGCTTTATGCGATGAGCAAGCACGCGGTGGTCGGTCTCGTGCGCAGCTTAGCACCAGAGCTCGCCAGACGAGGCATTCGTATTCATGCCCTTTGCCCAGGCGCCGTGGCGACTCAAATCATACCTCACGCCCAAAAGACCAATGACGCGCTTTTTATGGCCCCTGAGGATCTTGCGAAAGACGTGGTCGAACTCATGGAAGAACCAGAGAGTGGCAAAACCTGGGTCAGGTTGCGTGCAGATAAACCACGTTATGTGATTCGCGCCCCAGGCGACAAAACAGGCTAAGGAGAACTTACATGTCAACACTAAAAATAGCGGCCGTTTTTGCGGATAAAGCAGAAGCGAGGAACGTGGCTAAAGCAAGCCAAAGCCTTATGTTTGAGGC
>JAACDS010000239.1 GCA_009936895.1 Pseudomonadota bacterium | reverse complement strand
GGTTGAGAGGCGACGAATGCCTAGCGTTGACGATATATCGAATCGGATTTTGGTCGATGAAAAGGCCACGGTAGCCTTTGGCGGCGAACTGCATGACGCCATTCGCCGGCTCTGTGGTGAGTCGGCCGTCGTCTATCTTCACGGTGATTTGGGTGCAGGAAAGACAACCCTGGTGCGCGGGATACTGCGCTTGATGAACCACAGCGGTGCGGTGAAGAGCCCTACCTATACGCTGCTTGAACCTTATCAAACCGATCGGGGTGAGGTGTTTCATTTTGATCTGTATCGACTGAAATCACCCGAAGAGCTAGAGTTTTTGGGGTTCGACGAGATTTTCGACGGTCCCGGTTTTAAGTTTGTCGAGTGGCCTGGGCAGGGCGCGGGTTGGTTACCTCCGGCAACTGTGGAGGGTTCGTTGAGTCTCCATGCGCCGAGTCAAACCAGTGAAGAACCGGTTGATCTCGTCGCGCAAATGCAGCGCAAGGTCAGCGTCCGGTTTGCTTAGGCTGGGTAACATCGCCGGACTGTGTCTGTTGGTGATGGCAGCACCGATGCTCCACGCCAATGTGATTCAGGGTGTGCGCACGCACGAAGCCCCCGATTATATTCGGGTGGTACTGGACACCTCCAAAGCCTCTAAATATTCCATTTTCGAACTTCAGAACCCTCATCGCATTGTGATCGATGTGAAAGGCGCAAAACCCAGTTCGAGCCTTTCCCTGAATTCGACCAAGGAATTGACGCATATCAAGGGTTTGCGCGGCGGTCGGCGCGAGGACGGATACCGAATCGTCGTTGACGCGGAGGTTGGCTTCAAGCCGAAAGCCTTTACGCTGACCCCCATTGCGCCCTATGGACATCGCTTGGTGACGGATCTTTATTTTCCAAAAAAGACAGCCAAGCCAAGATTTGAGCAACGTCCTCGGCCCGCACCCACGACGGTCACGAAGGGTCGGGACGTGATGATTGCAGTGGATGCCGGGCATGGCGGCGAGGACCCCGGCGCACTTGGGCCTCGTAAAATTCAAGAGAAGCATGTGGTGCTGCAGATAGCCCAGCGCACGGTAAATGAAATCAAAAAGCAAAAGGGATTCGACGCCTTCTTGATTCGCGATGGCGACTATTACCTAGGCCACCGCAAACGTACGGCTTTGGCGCGGGACAAACGCGCGGATCTTTTTGTCTCCATTCATGCTGATGCGTTCAAGCAAGCGTCGGTAAGCGGCGCGTCTGTTTATACGCTGTCTGATCGAGGCGCTACCAGTGAGACGGCCAAATGGTTGGCGGAGAGAGAAAATCAGTCGGATATGCTGGGCGGCGTGGGTAATGTGAGTCTCGATGACAAAGACCCCATGTTGGCCCAAGTGCTGCTGGATCTGTCAATGAACGGTAATCGCAGTCAAAGTATCCAAGTCGGAGAAGCCGTACTTCGCAACATTGGTAAGGTCACGAAACTGCATAAGAAGCAGGTGGAGCAAGCGGCATTCTTGGTCCTGAAGTCTCCGGATATGCCGTCAATACTCGTCGAGACCGGCTTTATTTCGAATCCCGGTGAAGCGAAGAAATTGGCTCAAGCATCACACCAGCTCAAGCTGAGCAAGGCGATTACGTCAGGCATTACCGAGTTTATGCGAGCGAATCCGCCACCCGCGACGTGGCTTGCCGAGCGCAGGGAAGAGATTCGATACACCATCGGTCGCGGAGACACGATTTCCGAGATTGCCGTCAGATACGGCGTTTCCTCGTCAGCCCTGAAAAAACGAAACCGCCTGTCTAGCGATCGCATACGCGTAGGGCAGACCATTTACATCCCGCGAGGGTGAGATTGTGAGCAGAGTAAAAGTATTAAGTTCGTTTGTAGCCGACCAGATTGCTGCCGGCGAGGTGGTTGAGCGCCCGGCTTCCATCGTAAAAGAACTGTTAGAAAACAGCATCGATGCCGGGGCGAAAGAGGTTGAAGTCAGAACCGAGGCTGGCGGCGTCGATTTGGTTTGGGTTCGCGATAACGGTGGCGGCATTCATGCCGACGATTTGCCCCTGGCGCTGCAGCGCCACGCAACCAGCAAAATTGGTGATGCAGGTGATTTGATCGGCATCAATAGCCTGGGATTTCGCGGTGAAGCACTGGCCAGCGTTGCGTCTGTGGCTAAGGTCAAATTGAGTTCCGCAACATCCTCAGATGCCGGGGGGTGGTTTGTCGAAAGCCACGGCGGTGAGACCCAGGCTTCCGGGCCCATTGCGCACCCGCAAGGCACCACGGTAGAAGTGCGAGATTTGTTTTATAACACGCCCGCCCGACGAAAATTCTTGAAGGCTGAGCGCAGCGAAATAAACCAGATCGATCTGATTTTACGCCGTTTAAGCCTGGCTCATATGGATGTCGGTTTTTCCTTGGCCCAAGCCCGTCAAGCCGGCAGTTCCGGACGGGTGAATCGCCCGCTCAGGCTAGCTTCTGGTGATCCGGCTGATCGACTCTCCCGGGTGCTTAGTCCAGATTTTGTGGAAAACTCAGTTTATATCGACGAGTCCAATCACGATTTGCGCATGTTTGGCTGGGTGGGCCTGCCCCATCACAACCGCCGGCAAATGGATCAGCAGTACTTTTACGTTAACGGACGTGCTATCCGCGACAAGCTGGTGGGCCACGCGATCCGCCAGGCCTACAGCGATGTGATGTTTCATGGTCGTCATGCGGTTTACGTTCTCTATTTGCAGCTTCCAGCGGATGGGGTAGACGTCAATGTCCACCCGACCAAACATGAGGTTCGCTTTCGGGAGGCGCGGCAGGTTCACGACTTTATTTTCTCCAGCCTCAACCGAGCATTACGGGATCTCCGTCCAGGTCAGTTGTCGGATAACCCAACAGCGCCCAGCACAACGGATGCGGCGTTCGGCAGTGACGTCGGGCGTTCATCGCTTTCACAGCAGCGCCCCTTCGATTTGTCCAGTCGTCCGCCGGTTTCCGGTCCAACAGGCGGTTTTGCGCAGCTTGTGCATGAACACGAGCGCCGTTTAGATGACCGTAGGACGGCATTGGAGGAACAGCGTTCCCCTTGGCCGGTACAAGCTCAGGCCGCTGATATGGATGAAACGGCAGCCGAGCAGGTGTCAGAGGATGCTCATCCGCTGGGCTATGCCATTGCTCAACTGCATGGCATTTATATTCTCGCGCAAAACAGCCAAGGTTTGGTGATAGTGGATATGCATGCGGCCCATGAGCGTATTGTTTATGAACAAATGAAAGAGGCCCAGGCCAGAGATGGCATTGTGCGGCAGCGCCTTCTCGTGCCGCTGACCTTTAATGTCAGTGAGCAAGAAGCGAACCTGGCAGAAGAGTGTGCCGAGCAATTTGATGCAGCCGGCTTGGTGGTCGAGCGCATGGGTCAAGCGAGTATCGTCGTTCGAGAGGTGCCGGTGCTTCTGGCCAAGGCGAATGTGCAGGAAATGGTTCAGGATCTGCTTGGAGAGCTTGGCGAGTTCGGCACCGGCGAGAGTGTGACGCGCAAGAACTTCGATGTGCTCGCGACCTTGGCGTGTCGGGGTTCGGTGCGGGCGAACCGTCAGCTCACGATCACGGAAATGAACGCGCTGCTGCGCTCTATGGAAGTGACCGAAAACGCCGGACTGTGTAACCATGGCAGACCGACGTTCATTCGACGAAATCTAGCTGAGCTTGATCGCCTTTTTCTTCGCGGCCAGTAGGTGGCTGTCGTGAGTTTTTCTCTCGCCGATATTGAATCGGTACTCATCATTTGCGGCCCGACGGCTATTGGTAAAACCGGCGTGGCGATGGCTGTTCAAGATGCACTGGGTGGCCCAGATTGTGCGCAGTTGATCAGTGCGGATTCGGCTTTGATATATCGGGGCATGGACATAGGGACGGCGAAACCGTCAAGTGAAGAGTTACAGGCCTATCCCCACAAGTTGATCGATATCCGCGACCCAAGCGAAACGTATTCGGCGGCGGATTTTGTTGCGGACGCGGATGCGGCTATTCTTCAGGCAGTGGCCGACGGCAAGAAACCGGTCGTCGTGGGCGGAACCATGATGTATCTCAAGTGCTTGCTGGAAGGCATTGCCAACCTTCCTCCCACCGACGCGGGTATGCGGGCGGTTCTGGAACAAGAGCTGGAAAAAAAAGGGGCTGCTGCGCTGCACGCTGAACTGCTGCAGTCTGACCCGAGGGCCGCCGTCGCTATTCACCCCAACAATCACCAACGGCTGCTGCGCGCCTTAGCCGTGACGCGCGCGACAGGCTTCGCGCTGTCCGAACAATGGACAAGCCATGCGGGCGGGACCCTCCATGAACGCACGGGGCTTAAGAGTCAGACGCTAGTCATGTTGCCAAAGGACCGGAGCCTTTTGCATCAACGTATTGGCCAGCGGTTCGAGCAAATGCTGCTTCAGGGATCTTTGGCCGAGGTTGAGGGCCTTGTTGGCCGAGGGGGTCTCCACCGGGGCATGCCATCCATGCGTGCAGTGGGTTACCGTCAGGCCATTGCGCATCTGTTGGGGGAGTGTGATCACGCGGAATTCGTTGAACAAGGCCTCGCTGCCACCCGGCAATTGGCCAAACGGCAGCTTACCTGGTTGAGAAAGTGGTCAGACGCCTATGTCGTGGTATCGGATGATCCCGAGGATGCGCGAAATGCCGTCCTGGAGGGGCTTAACGCGTATGCCCGCTCACCTGGTCCGGCATTGCTGTGAACTGCTTAGACATTCTAATCAAATCTGTCCAAGCGCAAGATTTTGACGGTATACTTACTCAATAGAGTCGCGGATCGTCTCAGCGGGTGCTTTAGGAAGCGTTCGCGTGTGGTGATTCAACTCGGTTGAGATGAACCTAAATTCGTTTGGCGAGGCAGTTCTTCGCCCGAGGCCGTTGACAGAACCAGGGGACAGGTGCAGATGCAAGAAGAAAAAAACAATAACAATAACGTTTCCCGGGGGCATGGCCTCCAAGATCCCTACTTGAACGCGTTACGCCGCGAAAAGATCCCGGTATCGATTTTTTTGGTCAATGGCATCAAGCTTCAAGGCCAAATAGAGTCGTTCGACCAGTTTGTGATTTTACTGAAAAATACCGTGAGCCAGATGGTTTATAAACACGGCATTTCGACCGTCGTACCCGCTAAGAACGTCACCCTGAGTGGTCACGACTAGCCCGAGAGCCTATGGCAAATGGATCGAGATGAAGCCCGTGAAGCATCGGCAAGCAAGATGGTTGAGGTCCGAGCTAGGCGCGTAAGAGCGTCAGAAGTAGCCCCGTGATCCCCTATCCCCTCGCCGGCACGACGGGCCATGAGGCTTGAATTCTTTTCATTCGGTGCCACTGTATATCAGTGGCATTAACCCCTTTAAATATTCCCCATGTTATTTGAGCGTCCAGAGGCCGGCGGTAAGGCTTTGCTTTTACAAGGGGAACTGCGCCGTCAAAACAATCCGGATCAGGATGAGTTTGTCGAGCTCGCGCGTTCGGCTCAAATCGACGTTGTGCATGTGGAGTGCACCAAACGGG
>JAACDS010000022.1 GCA_009936895.1 Pseudomonadota bacterium | reverse complement strand
AGTGCAGGTCAAGCCTATTTGGCTTGCCTGATGGGTTACGCCACTCACGGGTTGTTGGACGCTTGTACGTCCTATGGCACTCAACTGCTGTGGCCTTTTTCCAATACGCGGGTCGCCTGGGACACCATGTCCATCGTCGACCCTCTGTTTACTGTGCCCTTGGTGGTACTCGTTGTTGCAGCAAGTCGCAGCAAACGCCTTTGGCTTTCGTGGATAGCCTGTGGCTGGATGCTCAGTTTCTTTGCCTTTGGCTGGCTGCAGCAGGAGCGTGCTGTGCATGCAGCCCATCAGGTAGCTCAGATTAGGGGGCACACGCCTCTTCGATTGTCGGTAAAGCCATCCTTCGCAAATTTGCTGGTGTGGAAGGCAATCTACGAACTTGAGGGTTTCTACTACGTTGACGCGGTTCGCGTCGGTACTCGGTCACGTTGGTATCCGGGCGCACGAGTGCGCAAACTCGATTTGTCCCGCGACTTTCATGGGTTAGGACCGGCCACCCAGCAGGCCCAAGACATTGAGCGTTTTCGATGGTTTTCAGACGATTATTTGTCGGTCATGGAAGAGTCCCCACGTGTCGTCGACATGCGCTACAGCTTGGTGCCCAACGAAGTTGATCCCATGTGGGGAATCGATATTGATACGACCCAGCCAGACGCTCATGTCGCTTGGTGGGCCAGTCGAGAGCTCACCGATATCAAGCAGCGAGTGTTTTTGGGGATGGTATTGGGTTTGGGTGGAATACCCTTGGTCGAACAGGAGGATACACCGTGAAGTTACTCACACAGATGGCGGAACGGGTGGGGCAGTTGCTGCGCCAGCGAGGCGATACCGTGGTGGTGGCTGAAACATCTACAGGTGGTTTGTTATCTTCGGCCCTGCTCGCGGTGCCCGGAGCTTCTGCTTATTACAAAGGCGGTAGTGTGCTCTATACCTACGAGTCGAGGAAGACATTGCTCGGCATGACGCGGGCAGATGTGGAAGGATTGGCCCCCATGAGTGAAGCCATGGTGATGGCGTTTGCGAACAAAGCGCGAGCACAGTTCGGCGCCACTTGGGCTATAGCCGAACTGGGCATTGCTGGACCAACCGGCGTGGTTTACGGCGACGCGGGCTCCAGCGTTATTGGTATCGCCGGGCCGAACCCGGTTTCTGCGTTGCTTGAAACCGGGTCTACCGACCGTGAAGCCAACATGTGGCTATTCACCGAACACGGGCTCGGTCTTTTACATCGAGCCCTGACGGAGGCTGAGGATTCCTAAAATTCTAAAATGGCTCGACCGGCAATCTTGCCGTTGGCCAATGCATCGGTGGCTTCGTTGATTTGATCAATGCTGAATCGCTCGGTGACCATCTTTTCCAGCCCAAGATCACCGTTGTCCTCCCATTCTAAAAAACGCGGGAAGTCTCGGTCTGGTGCGCAAGAGCCGCCTATGCTGCCAATAAACTGCTTTTCGTTAACCAAAAGATCCACTGCATTGATTTCAGCCGTTGTGGTTGGCACGCCAACCAATACCGCTTTGCCGCCGACTTGGGCACCAAAGTGGCCACTGCGGCAGGCCGGTAGAATTTGCTCCATGGTTTGCTTAATGCCGATGCAGTCAAAGGCATAGTCTGCGCCCGACACGGGAACTCGGGCAAAGGTAAAGCGGTCATCGCGTGTGGTCAGAGCGTGAATGGCAGCGACAGGGTCCTCACGGCTGGCGTTCACCACATGGGTCGCGCCAAACCCTTTGGCGAAGGCCAGCTTCTCATCGTCCAGATCCACGGCAATGATTGGATTGGCACCCGCCATACGAGCGCCGACAACCGCAGATAGTCCAACACCTCCGACCCCAAAAACCGCCACACTTTCGTTGGCCTGCACCTTGGCGGTGTTGATCACAGCGCCGGCACCGGTCATGACGGCGCAGCCGATAATGGCCGTGACATCAGTTTTAAGGTTGGGATCAACTTTCACCACATACTGTTGATCGGCGATGGTGTGATCTGCCCAGGTAAAGACGTTTTGGGATCTGGCCACGCCGTCCATGACGTCCAACGTGGCGGCCACCGGTGGTACGGATTCCGCCGCCGCTTGGCGTGGCACCCAGGTGACCATGACGGTGTCTCCCGGTGAGACGTGCGTGACATCGCTGCCCACATGCAGGACCACACCCGTAGATTCGTGACCTAAAATGATAGGTGTCTTGCGTGGTCCATGCATTTGATGCAACTGGGAGTGGCATATGCCTGAGGCAAACTGCTTAACCACCACTTGATGAGGAGCTGGATCGGGCAACTCCAACGATTCAATACGAAGTTTGGCCGTATCTGCAGGTAATACGACAACGCGTGCGGGTGTCCCCATAGTGATCTCCTCCAATCGGGTCCAGTGATGCAATGAAGTGCTTGAGCATGATCTGAACAGGCGCTAAGTTCAATCGGGGATCTCTGCACCAGTCAGAGTAACAATACATTGAAGAGAGGAATTCGAATGAAATTGCATGAAGCACCATCGCCGAACGCACGCCGTGTCCACATCGCAATGGCGGAAAAAGGCATAGAGATCGAACGGGTTGCTGTAGACATTCGAGGCGGGGAAAACATCAGTGCCGAATATTTGGCAAAAAACCCCGGTGGCCGTGTCCCCATGCTGGAGCTGGACGACGGCACGTTTATCGGTGAGTCGGTGTCAATTACTCGCTACTTGGATGCGATCGGTGAGGGGGCCTCATTATTTGGCGACAGCCCGCTGACTCAGGCGCAAATAGACATGTGGCAGCGTCGTGCGGAATTTAATTTCTTGATGGAAGTCGCCGGAGCGTTTCGTAACATCACCGGATTTTTTAAGGATCGGGAAACCTGCGTAGAAGCTTGGGGCGTGGTTTGCGCAGAGCGAGCGCCAAAGGCTCTGACCATGTTTGACGACCAGTTGGCCAAGACCGAGTTTCTCGCGGGAGATCAATTCTCGATAGCCGATATCACCATGGGCGTTGGGCTGGATTTTGCCCGTGCAGTCAAGGTGGTGGAGCTACCGGAGCTTCCAAACATCAAGCGATGGCAGGACGCGCTGAGCGCGCGCCCGAGTTTTTCGGCGAGTTAATCTGACGGCGGGTGCCCGCAACGAAGGACTGAGCTACCCAAGTGTGATTGAAATCGCCTTGTAACCTGCCGCTTCAAACGCCTGTTGCACGGAATCGGTGGCGTCTGGACACAGCGAGATCATGGATCCACCGCCACCGCCACCGGTGAGCTTGGCGCCGATGGCTCCATGTCTGCGGGCGATATGAACCAACTCTTCCAGTTCAGGCGTTGAGAGCTGTAGCGCGTTCAGGTAGCCGTGGCATAGGTTCATCAGTTCCCCGAGCTCGGCCAGTCGACCTTCCTGCAGCGCATCGTGCCCAATGCTGGTGAGCTGTCCGATTTGATCAAACAAACTTTCGTAGCGATCTGGGTACTGCTGCCAAGACGCCCGGACTCGGGCCACGGTGTCTGCGGTCAGGCTCTCCTTACCGGTGACACCAATTACCATTTCCAGGGGCTGGCCAAGGGTGACATTGGTGAAACGTGCCTGCTGCTGGGCCTCATTTTGCTGACGCTGATAAAGCAACGGCGCTCCGTAGGTTGCCACGGTGTTGTCGATGCCAGATGGCGTGCCGTGCGCAGTTTTTTCGCATTCGAAAGCTAGCTCGTTAATGCGCCCATCGCTGAGCTGCAGTCCGTAGGCCTCGTCCGCTGCACGCAGAATCGCCACAGCCAGAGCTGAAGAGCCGCCCAATCCCATGGCTCTGGGAATGTGCGGAAAGACCTCGATGATCATGTTCTCGTTGGCTAAACCGATCTGACTCATCAGGGTAGCGATGATGCCAGCAAAGCCCGGTGCAGAGGGTTTTACCTTCTGCTCTATGCCCCAGCGGGGTATCAGCACATTGATGCCGTCGCCTTCTTTACGCACGGCGGCTTCGACGGCTAGGGGGATGGGCAGCGCGATCGCCGGTCTGCCGTAGACCACCGCATGCTCTCCCAGCAAAATGATTTTGCCGTAAGCGGACTGTCTGTCTGCCGCCTCCGGCATGATGACTTTACGCGACAGATTTTTCGCAATTTCCTGTGCTTTCCATACTTTGATTTCGCCGGATTCGATCAGTGTTTCGACCACCGTTTCGAAAAATGCTTCTGGCACACCCGCAGTGCTGGCCACGCTTCGAGCGTGGAGATTCATGTGGTTTTGCTGAATGCCATCTGTGGACAGTGCTCGCAGGGCTGCAAAATTTTGTGCGAGGCCAACAACACCCATTACACCCGCCAGCTCTGATGCGTTTGGCGAGCCGAGCAGGCGGTGATTGATGCGTACGCTGGGATTCGTTTCTAAGGAACCACCAACAGTGCCGACTTTCATTGGGATCGCTATCTCCCCAACTAGGTAGCCTTCTTCGCGCTTGTGCCAGCGGGTGAGTGCCTGATAGCGACCGCTGCGAGAGGCGTAGGCGTGAGCGGCCGCTTCGATGGCTCGCCAATCGTTGCCAGTGGCCAATGCGAGTGCATCGACACCATTCATAATGCCTTTGTTGTGCGTGGCGGCCCGATAGGGATCGGCTAAGGCCAGATCGTTGGCAAGTACGATGCCGTCGCGTACCTGTTCGCCGGTATAGCCTTTGCCTTCCAGATTCTTGACTGGAATGCGCACGGTAGCGCGGGCGATGGCTCGGTCGGTCAGGTTCGATAGGATACGCAGAAAGACTTT
>JAACDS010000238.1 GCA_009936895.1 Pseudomonadota bacterium | reverse complement strand
GTGGAGCCGACCATGCCGAATTCCAGCGGATTCACGCCAATCTCGTCTTCCAGCTCGAGACCGATTCGCAGCCCGTCGCGAACCATTGATGTGGTAGGGAGACAAGAAGTCTCTTGGCCCTCCTCGCATGGCAGCAGAAACTGCTCGAAACCGCACTCCTCGTCGCCGGCACCGAACATCACCGAGCACTCTGAACTGCCCTTGATCTGAAACATTTCCACCAGCGGTTCGTAGCGCTCGCGGAGCTTCCAGTCCTCCTCAGAGTAAGCCGCCCCATCAATGGTTTCACCGGCAAACGCCAGCCCCCAAGTCTTATTCAGGTTGTGGGGAATTGTGAGGAACTGGCACTCGGCAGTGCAGGTGGCTTCAAGCTGCTGCCAAAGTTCAATCTCAGAGATGGCATCAAATGAAGAAACCGCATATTTCGGCACATCGTTCCCACGAAAAAAAATGTTGCGATGGTTTTTACCCCGGTCTGGCATCGCTGGGGAGTATTCGTAGGCGGCAAAGGTAGTGAAGTATCCTGGTTCATAGTGACGATTCGCAGCATCCTGAACCCGCTGCCAAGTCGCGGCAGCATAGGATCGTTCCAACGTTGGGTTATCGTTGAAGACCTCCATCGGCCGAACCGGCGGGCGCTGCTGAGCTCTTTGCCGGAGCCGCAGGAAACCGATCAATGATGGCAACTCCAGCTTATCGCAGGCAGCGCGAGCCGCATCGCTGGCGTCCGGGCTTTCACATGCTGAGCGCCGTCCAAACGTCTCGGCATGATCGGTTAAGGCCGCGAAGTCGAGTGGCCTACTGATCTCGACGTATTCACCGGTACGCAACGTGGCGCCGGTTTCTCCTTTGGCGAATCGATAAGCTGTATCCATATCTAATCGGTTACCGAAAAGATAGGCATCACTGGAGAGGTTGGTGTGGATGTGGAGATCGCCAAAATACACGTTGTTCAGTGGATTTGTGGATTGCAGCTCGAAAGGCTGATTTTCAGGGCGAAAGAAGGCCTCTTCATCCTGTGCAGCACTAACCGCCCTGACAGCGGCAATTTCTTCCTCAGTAGACGGCATAAGGGCCGCCTCTGAAAGAAGCCAGATTCGGTAAGCACCAAAGCCCACCAAAACCATGGTTGCGAAGCCCGCCCAACGTTTCCAATTCATCGCAAAGTCACTCTCGCATAAAGTGTCCGCGAAATGTTCGTGCTACACCAACAAATTAAGCGCATCCAATGCCAGCTGCTGCACTTCGACGCGACCAGATTAGAGGCGCAGCGCAGCGCGTCGATACCGACGCATAAAATTCCCATGACAAAGGGTCGCCAACTAGAGCGTATTCAATGCCCCCCTAAATTCGTTGATACCCAGATCCTTACGAGCTTCAACGGTTGCCAATTTCATAGAGTCATCAAGAGGTATGCCTGTCGCATCTGCCGTACGCACCAAACCGTTGAAAATGCCGACGATACTGGCGGCCTCAACAAAGCCATCGGCGCCAAGGCGCTCTTGCACCGCTTCCCGCACTTCATCGACATTACCCAAGCCCCAAGTCACTGCTTCGGCAAAAGCCACCAACTCGGCACCATGATCTACCGTTTCAGCTCCCTCTCCGCCCATGGTCGCATTTGTATCGATGCTCAAGTCTATTGCCTTGCTGCTTTCACGAAGCAACATCACATGGGCGCTGGTTCAGTAAAAACACTCGTTAATTGAGGAGACTCTAGCCGCCAACAATTCCGCTTGCGGGCGCGACAGCGGACCATCCCACACCATGTCGTTAAAACCGCCGCCGTTACCCCCATACATACTCCGCACATTGTTCATAAACAGTTGATTAGCGGATGGGACGAGGCTCAGAGCTCTTGAAACGTTTGGCCCCTCCCACGGGTCGACCATGGGCAGATAGCCACCAATGTCACTCGCACCTTCTGCTTGCGCTGCATGGCAGGAGCCACCCTCTGGCTCAGGCAGCGGCTCATGGGTGCGGCCGAGTGCCTCACAGAAAGCATCAATTGCCGATACCGCAGCCACAATAGAAACCAACTCTGCGTAAGCCCCGGCACCCAAGGAAGCGACCTGCTGGCTAGCCCAGGCCCGGTCAATTTTTCCCGCGTCGGCGGCTATTTTCCTTGCAGCGTCTAACGCCTGAGCCGTTAGTTGAGTGGCCGGATAGGTGCGGTTAAATGCCAATTCTTTTCGCTGGATTCGCGCTGCCCTCGCCTGCTTGGCTATTTCGATGCGATCAACATCTGACCAAAAAGCACCAGCCTGCGCGAGCGCATCCCAAGTTTGCCGATGCGCATCGGCAATATCCTCACGGACATCTATGTTGTCGTAAACAAAGGAAAGTGTATTCATGAGTATTGCCTCTATCTTTTCGCTAAAGGTATTTGTTCGTGTTTATTGTTTGGCGGAGCGCTTTGCCGGCCGCACGTAATCAACAACTCTTTCCTACTATATAGCCGTAGATTTGCCTCAGGTACACCGTTTTTTTCCGGCGTTCACGCCAATCTAAGGACATCAATACAGGTCATTGCAGGGCCCCCAAACTACCGAAAACCAGCTTGGGTTCGGCTAGTCCGCCTCGCTGTTCAAATCAATCGTTAGGGAGCGTCATTGCTGCGCCTGCGTCAAATTGCGTTAGTCACATCAGAGCTTCGTCCTGGTGAGCGCGATGAAAAGCACTGGAGTTAGGTATCGCGATCCTGACAACGTGCGCCACTCATGCGCTTGCAGGATGCTTGACGCCGGACTACTGCCCGAAGGTTTTAGGGCACTCAGTTCAGACTTTTTTGAGCACTTACGCGCGCTCTACTGACGCCGATGCGGACGCTGAGCAGGCTGCAATCTGGGGGAATATTGACTGACACCGCGGACCGAGCAGTGCCAACATTAATCTGACAATCAAAAAGTCAATCAAATCAGGGGTTGAATGGGGTGGACGATGGGGCTTGAACCCATAGGCGCCTGCTGCAGCCTGCTGTAGCTTGCTGCAGACCCAATGAAATCAATAACTTACGAAAGCGCCGTACTGTGGCTTGCTGTGAGATGCTGTATTTAGCCGTAAAAGTGTCCGCGAAATGTCCGCGCTAAACCAACAGATTCAGCGTAGAAGATGACGCCAGCTGCTGCGCCTCAATGCGGCCATCCTTGGCTGTATAAAGGGTTGGCGGGCATCGCCGCGCAGCTGCTCGGTATCGAAAGCGTGCGTCTTTGGCAAGATCAAGCGCTCTACAAAGAAGCTGGTGGTCGGGAAACCACCCCGCATCAGGATGAAACTTTCTGGCCG
>JAACDS010000021.1 GCA_009936895.1 Pseudomonadota bacterium | reverse complement strand
GTTAACGTCGAGTCCCGGGTGCGCCTCCATCAGGCGGTCACGAATGAAATTCGCCTGCCAAAGCGCCAGAGCGCTTTCGCGCGTTGCTATCGTGATTTGATTCATTGGTGGACTATAAGCGCCGGATAACTTTCCGGATCGCCGGCAGATGGCGCCGGCTCACATCAACCAACTCCGTAACATTCGACATACGCACACCTATTTGACCTAGGGCATCTTTTTCCAAGCTCAGAATGTGATCGGTATATACCAAGGCATTGCGATGGACACGAGTGAACAAGTCGGGAAATTCCTCTTCCAGCTCGTGCAAAGTTTCATCAATGATCACCTCGCCTCCAACGTGACGAACGGACACATACTTCTGGTCGGCCTTGAGATACCTGATGTCCTTTATGTTGACCAATTCTACGCCTTTGTGTGTTCGTGCACACAGATGAGTGCGCCGGTTCGCATCGATATTTTTAACCGCGGCTATTTGCATGCGATTCAGGCGAACACTGTTGGCTATCGCACGAAACAGTTCTTCTCGCCGCACGGGTTTAAGTAAATAACCCACCGCTTGCAGTTCGAACGCTTGGACAGCATGTTCTTCGTATGCGGTGCAGAATATTACCGCAGGCGACTCTTCTTGCGTCAGAAAATGTTGGGCCGTTTCTATGCCATCAATACCTGGCATACGAATGTCCAGGAGGCATAGCTCCGGGCGAAGCTTTTCGCTTACCCTGACCGCCTCAAGACCAGAGGCAACGTCGGCGACGACCTCATGCTGGCCATCTTTTTCAATCATTCGTCGCAAACGGTCTCGAGCCAGGGTTTCATCATCTACGATCAATATACGCATGGTTGACCGCTCCTTTATAGGTCTTGCACCGTGAATTCTTTTTTTCGACCTAGGTCATTCCAGTCTCAACCACATGCAACGCTCCGCACAAGCATTGGATACCAATGCCGTCTGTCCCAATATAGCCGCCGCTCATCGAACCTTTGAGACTGACGTTTTAGTGCTCAATTTGCCCAAAAAACCGTTGATTCTGATTTTTCTGCACCCTAAACCATTTTTGGTACCGTTGGGCAGATCAGAGTCGTCTCAAACTCGTTATATTTTTGATTTGTGATCAATGTAGCTTTATTGCCATAAACTGCCTCCAATCGCTGACGAATATTTGCAATGGCCAAATGATTTCCTTCGTGGGGCAAACGAGGGCGTCCGGGGCTACCATCACCACCGCCGCCGGAGTTTTCAGGGGTACTGAGAGGGTTTCGAATTCTCGCTTCCATCATCCCGTCCAAAAAACGAACGTTCACGGTGACCGTGCCGCCCTGGGACAAAGGTTGAATGCCATGGTAGATCGCATTTTCAAGTAAGGGTTGCAGGATAAGCAGTGGCATCTCTGCGGCTGCAGGAGGTGATTCAACATTCCACTCAACCTTGAGCCGATCGCCCATTCGCAGCCCCTCAATACCCAAGTAGCGCTGACAAAGATCGAGCTCTTGAGACGTCCGCACAAAGGAACCTGCCTGCTGCAGGCTGGCACGGAACAATTCGGAAAGATCTTCGACGGCCTGCTCTGCCGCATCTGGATCGACCGGAATCAAACTCGCGATCACATTCATGCTGTTAAACAAAAAATGCGGCCTTATCCTTGATTGCAGAGCCTGAATTTTGGCATTTTGTTCCGATTCATGTCGGCGTTTCAAATGGTGCTTCAAAAACGATTGGCGTAACAAATAAGCAACCAAAAGATTGGCAAACACCAAGCGGCGGAACAGTAATGACGAAGCGTTTTCAACGCCACTAAGGGAGTTCAGCTGAGCATAATGACAGACGGTTACTACTGCCGAAATCGAGACAAAAACAAGGATTACTCCTGCCACGAGACTCAGGCGGGAGAAAAACCTACCGCAAATCAGCAGCGCAAGAATTGCCCCCGGAATCGCCAAAAAAGCAAAGCCTGCTGCCTCGAACAAGCTGAGGCCGGTTTCCGGCCGCACTGCCAGAATGTACGAGATCGCTATCACCGCACCCGCCACGATCAATCCAAGCTCGCCGCTCGCGGCTAATCTGGGAGCAATCAAGTGTCTTTCCCCGTCGCGCTGATCACTGCTTTTTTCGATCAAACCGTTTGAGCCCCCAAATTAGAACCGCCAGCTAATGACTTAGGTTGCTATACTCCATTTGCCCTCGAACCTATCCGTTCGTCAGCAAATTACTATTGAGAAGGCCCGACTATAATGGAAAACAGCACCAGCCAAACACCCCTTGCGGACGACGGCGGCTCACTGAGAGGCCGCTTCAACGAGGCCACGGACGAATTTGTGCAGGTGTTTACAGCGTCAATCGATTTCGACCAGCGTCTATATCGCGAAGATATCGCAGGATCCATTGCCCACGCCACCATGTTGGAAACCATCAATGTGTTAACCAAGGCAGAACTGGATCAAATCGTGACGGGGCTACAGAACATACAAGCTGAAATCGAGAGCGGCAGGCTGCAATGGCGAGTGGATCTTGAAGATGTGCATATGAACATCGAACACCGTTTGATCGAGTTAATCGGCGACACCGGAAAGAAACTTCACACCGGTCGTTCACGCAACGACCAAGTGGCGACAGACATCCGTTTACATCTGCGCTCGTCTATCGATGGTCTCGTCGAACAACAAGGTCAACTGCTGACCGCTTTGGCGGATCTGGCCGAATCCAATGCTGACACCATCATGCCCGGATTTACTCACCTGCAAGCGGCTCAGCCCATCACTCTTGGCCACCATCTCATGGCCTGGTTTGAGATGCTGCGACGCGACCGCGAACGCCTCATGGACTGTCGCAAGCGTCTTAATCAACTGCCGCTGGGAGCCGCAGCACTTGCAGGCAGTCCTTATAAACCTGATCGCGGCTTGGTGGCAGAACTGTTGGGCTTTGACGGTGTCTGCGACAATTCACTGGACGCTGTTAGCGATCGCGATTTCGCTATCGAATTTTGCGCGGCTGCGGCCCTGTCATTGACGCATATGTAGCGCTGGTGCGAAGAAATGGTCCTATGGTCATCTCAGCAGTTCAATTTCATCGCCTTGCCGGATCGCTTTTGCACTGGCTCAAGCATCATGCCCCAGAAGAAAAACCCAGATGTCCCTGAACTCATCCGAGGCAAAACGGGAAGAGTGAACGGTCATTTGATTGCCCTTCTTACCTTGATGAAAAGCCAGCCGCTGGCGTACAACAAAGACAATCAAGAAGACAAAGAGCCGCTCTTTGATGCCATTGATACGCTCGCTAACTGCCTGACAGCACTGATTGGCATGGTGCCCAATATTCAGGCCAATAAAGACGTGATGTTGGACGCCACGCTAAAAGGTTTTACGACTGCAACGGACCTGGCCGATTATCTGGTGCGCAAAAATGTACCGTTTCGTGATGCCCACGAGCTTGTCGGGCAAGCGGTACAACTGGCCGTTCGCCTTGGTAAGGGGTTAGAAGAGCTGAGCGTGGAAGAGCTGAATGGCCCAGGCCATCGAGTGATCGAGTCCGATATCTATGAGGTGCTGACACTGCAAGGCTCTATCGCCTCAAGAGATCATCTGGGCGGCACGGCGCCGAATCAAGTCCGACAGGCCATTGCCCGGGCTCGGGCGAACATCTAGATCCCAGATTGGATCATGCCCTGGCTGCAGAATTAGAAGAAGGAAAGTTTGTTGACTGTCACACCTGAGCTATTTAGTGCTACCGCCGTCAAATACCGAAACGGTGAGCTGTATGTGGAAGGCGCATCGCTGGGAAACATCGCCGATGCGGTTGGCACGCCGGTTTATGTGTATTCACAGGAAATGCTGAAAAATCAGTATCGAAAATTAGATGCCGCCTTGGGCTCGCTGCCGCATCAGCTGCATTACGCTGTTAAAGCCAATTCCACCCTGGCCGTGTTGAAGACGTTCGCGGAACTGGGTGCAGGCTTTGATATCGTCTCAGGCGGCGAACTCAGCCGAGTATTAGCTGCAGGAGGTAACCCCGACAGCGTGGTCTTTTCCGGCGTCGGCAAGTCCGTAGAAGAAATTGATTTCGCGTTAAAGACCGGCATCGAGTGTTTTAACGTGGAAAGCAACAGCGAGCTCATCCGCATCAGCCAGCGCGCCGAAGTGCTCGGGAAAATCGCGCCCATAGCCCTACGTATTAACCCGAACGTTGACCCTAAAACTCACCCCTACATATCGACGGGGCTAAAGGAAAACAAATTCGGCATTTTGCAGGAGGCAGCTCTGGGCCTGTACCAGCAAGCCGATGCGGACCCGAATCTGCACGTACGCGGGGTTGCCTGTCATATTGGTTCTCAAATCAGCGCCCCAGAGCCGCTTTTTGATGCGCTGGACCAGCTACTGTCACTGATTGATCAACTGGCGGACCGAGAAATACAGCTAACGGATATCGACTTGGGAGGCGGCTTTGGTGTGACCTATCAGGACGAAGCGTCCTTTGATATAGACGCTTGGGGCGATAGGGTGGTGGAGCATTTGGGCCCGCGCGGGCTGACGGTTTCCATTGAGCCCGGACGCTTCCTCACCGCAAACGCTGGGGTGCTACTAACCCGAGTAGAATATTTGAAGCCCTCTGGCGGCCCAGCTCAAGCGAACGAAAGCCATGCGGACGAAGGCAAAAATTTTGCCATAGTGGATGCTGCCATGAACGACTTGTTGCGGCCGTCCCTGTATCAAGCTTGGCACGGTGTGCTGGCGGTGCAGGAGCATTCGTCAAGCGATACCCGATGTTGGGATCTTGTCGGTCCGATCTGCGAGTCAGGCGACTGGCTGGCCAAGAATCGAATGCTCAGTCTTGCAGAAGGCGACTTACTGGCCATTCTCAGTGCCGGCGCTTACGGTTCGTCGTTGTCCTCCAACTACAACACTCGCAACAGAGCAGCCGAGGTGATGGTAAGCGGCGATGGTTTTCGGGTTGTCAGACGCCGCGAGAGCCTCCAAGATCAGCTGTCGACTGAAATTCTTTAGGCACAGGCCATGATCAACTTCAGTAAAATGCACAGCCTCGGTAATGATTTCATGGTTATTGATGCAATCAGCGAGACCGTGACGCTGAAGCCCGAGCATATTGCGCGATGGGGCGACCGCCAGCGCGGTATTGGTTTTGATCAACTGCTGATGGTGGCACCGCCAAGTGCTCCAGACTGTGACTTCGACTATCTGATTTTTAATGCCGACGGCGGCGAGGCGGAACAGTGTGGTAACGGCACACGCTGTGTAACGGACTTTGTTCATCGCCGCGGTCTTACCCAACAATCTCAGTTGAGCTGGCACTCCAAGGGTGGAGTCGTTCGCACAGCGATGCACGATGACGGCATGATCGAAACCTGGTTACCCGAACCTCAATTCCAGCACGCAGCGGTGCCTTTTCAGCTCAAGGATAGTGACGAGCCTCCCGGACAGTGTGTGGCGTTGCAGACCGAGCATGGGGAGTTTCAAGTTGCCCCGGTTTCCATGGGCAATCCACACGGTGTAGTTTTCGTTGACGATGTGATCGGGCTGGACGTCGCGGGGATTGGACACGCCCTGTCGCACCACGAGGCGTTTCCCGAGCGGGCCAACATTGGGTTTTGTCAGATCGTTAATCAGGGTTTTATTCGCCTGCGCGTGTTTGAGCGCGGTGCATCAGAGACCCTTGCCTGCGGCAGTGGTGCCAGCGCTGCCGTGGCCGTGGGTCGCAAGGCCGGCAAACTCGACAGCAAAGTCAAAGTATCCTTACCGGGGGGAAAGCTGCGGGTGGAGTGGCCTAGCAGCGAAGGCCCGATCAAGCTCGTCGGCGATTCTACCTTCGTTTACACCGGACAACTGGATATCTAGGGAAACCAATACGATGAGCATCGAGAAGTTTACCGGTTCGACTAAGGCCACCCCGCCAAGTGATCAATCGGTGTTAGATTTTCTGCGTCAATCGCCAGATTTTTTCCTGCGCCACCCAAGCGCTCTGTCCGAACTCAGCTTGCCTCACGAATCCGGCGAGGCGGTGTCGCTGATCGAACGCCAAATCGATATTCTGCGCGAGCGCAACGTCACCATGCGCAAGCGGATGAACGAACTTCTGCAGGCAGCGAGAGTCAATGACGAGATTTTCGCCAAAACCCGATCCCTCAATCTTGCCTTGCTGGAGGTGGACAGCTGGCCGGAACTGAATGAGGTACTCGCCACTCATGTGCTCGTCGATTTTGAGGCAGATTTCGTTTGTGCACATCTCTGCGGCGCTGATATGGCTCTTGCCTTGGATCATATTCAGCATCACACCAAACAAATGCCGCTGGAACACTTACACAGCAAGACCAGCGCGCTCTGCATTTCGCTTCGTCGGGAAGAGCTCACCCAAATGTTTCCCCTGTCCGATCACGACGAAAGCGGCAGTGCAGCGATTTTAAATCTGGCCCTCATTAACGGTACCGGCGCATTGTGCATTGGCAGTCGTGATGCCCGACGATTCGCCAAAGATATGGACACGCTCTTCGTCACTTATATTGCAGACATTGTTGCCAAGGTCATGAATCGATTGGCGACGCCATGACAGAAACCGATGATTCGAATGAGCACTGGGTGAACAACTTTTTGCTGAATTTGGATCAGCAACGTAATTACTCGCATCGCACCCTCGACGCCTATCGACGGGACCTGAATCGCTTCATCACGTGGCTCGACTCGGGAGCCTGTGTCGCAACCGCACAGGATGTTTCACGGTACATTGCCCAGATGAAGCGTCAGGGCCTGGCAAATAGCAGCATTCAGCGCAATCTTTCTGCCATCCGCAGTTTCTATGGTTTTTTGCTCAAACAGGGTGCCGTAGAAGCCAATCCCGCGGCAGTCAGTCGCGGTCCAAAACACAAAAGGCGGCTACCCAAGGTACTGGATACCGATCAAGCGGCGCAATTGCTCAATTTTGCCAGCAGCTCCCCACAGGCATTGCGCGACAAGGCGCTGCTGGAGCTTTTCTACGGAAGCGGTTTGCGACTCAGTGAGGTCGCTAGACTGCGACGAACGGATCTTGACCTGGATCAAGGCGTGGTGAAGGTGGTGGGCAAGGGCTATAAGGAACGCCTGGTGCCATTGGGTCGCCTCTGCGTCACGGCCATCGGTCAGTGGATTATGACGCTTTCTGCCGATCACACGGATTGGCTGTTTCCAGGTCGTCGCGGCCACAGTATCTCGCCGCGCACGGTGCAAAATCGCCTCAAGAGCGTTGCCGCCCAGCAGCTGGGTGATGACAGCTTACATCCACATATGCTGCGACATACCTATGCCACGCACATGCTGGAATCGTCCGGCGACCTACGGGGTATTCAAGAGTTGTTAGGCCACAGCGACATTGCCACCACACAAATCTACACGCACCTTGATTTCCAGCATCTGGCTCAAGTTTACGACAAGGCTCACCCCAGAGCCCTCGCAGCAAAAAGTAAGGATGCACAGACACAGTCCGGCACGCGCAACACGGAAACACCCTAATGCTCATGAAAAAAGTAACGCAAATCGAGCTGGTCACCTTCGACCTGGACAACACCCTGTGGGATGTCAGTCAGACCATCGTTCGGGCTGAACAGATGCTGCGCCGCTGGATGCAGGAAAACACCGCCGAGGCACTAGCGGTTTACGCGTCCGATGCCATTGGCGACATTCGGGAAAGGGTCTTAGAGCAGCACCCTGACAAACGTCACGATCTGTCCTTCTTACGCACCCAGATCCTCTATGAATGCATGGTAAGGTCTGGGCTCGCGCAGAATGATGCCGCTAGCGCGGCTTCCCGGGCATTCGATGTGTTTTTTGTCGGCCGCAACGAGGTCGTGTTTTACGACGGAGCGATAGAAGTTCTGGCAAATCTCAGTCAGCGCTATCGTCTGTTCGCGCTGACCAACGGTAACGCAAACATCTACCGCGTTGGCATTGGCAACTACTTTGAGGGTGCCGTCAGCAGCGCAGACGTTGGGGCGAGCAAACCCGATCCAAAAATGTTTCACACCGTGCTCAGTCGTGCCGGAGTCGGCGCAAACCAAGCCGTACACATTGGCGACCACTTGTCGGACGACATACTGGGCGCCAACAATGCCGGCATGCTATCGCTTTGGTATAACCATAATGGTGAATTTACGAACGATTCCGATTCCGTCCCCTCCGGGGAGGTTCACAGACTCAGTCAGCTACC
>JAACDS010000237.1 GCA_009936895.1 Pseudomonadota bacterium | reverse complement strand
TGGAGCAGGAGAAAGCCGGAACCGCACCTGATCCGCTGGTCGCCTTGCAGCAAGCAATCAGCGACGAGGAGTAAGCCAGACACTCCTGGGATTCATCATGACCACATCCATCACCAATTTGTTGCCGCCCGATGCTTGCGAGTTTCGCTTCGTGCATAGCTCTGGGCCGGGAGGGCAGCATGTCAACAAAACCTCCTCCGCTGTAGAACTTCGTGTGGATGTGAGTTTGTTGAGGCTGGAAATCGGTGCCGAACGGCGTTTGCGACAACAACAAGCCAATCGAATCAGCAAAGAAGGTGTGCTGGTTATTCAGGCGACCACCCACCGCTCCCAACTGAAAAATCGCCAAGATGCTGCTGTCCGGGTTGAAGCAATGATCGCAGAGGCCAGAAAACGACCAAAGGCTCGCATTGCCACCCAACCGACCTTTTCTTCAAAACGTCGACGCGTCGATAAGAAAAAAAAGCACGCCAGCACCAAGAAACAGCGCCAGCGTCCCGACTGGTAGTCGGCTACATTCGCGCTGATCAGTTAGAGCGGCGCTCTTGCTCAACTAAAAAGTCGACCACATCGAGCATGCCTTGATTCGAACCGGCCATGCGTCCGTCGACTCGATACTTCCCGTTCACGATCATCGTTGGCACACCAGTGATACCGTAGGCTCGACTCTGCGCCTGTGCCTGCATCACGCGGCTGCGCACGAAGAACGAATTGTATGCCTTGGTAAACTCTTCTTCGGAGATTGCACCCGCCTCATTGAATAACGAGGCCATCTCGCCTTCATCGCGCAGATTCGTCGGTTTGACGTGAATCGCACTGAACAGTGGGCCGTGCATTTCTTCCGCGACGCCCAAAATTTCTGCGGCATAAAAAGCGCGCGCCATTAACGCCCAGTCATCGGAGAAAACCGCAGGGACTCGATTAAATACAGCCTGCTGCGGCATGGTTTCTTCCCAGTCCTGTAACAACGGATCAAAGCTGTAGCAATGAATACACATATAGGAAAACACCTCGACCACTTCAATCTGAGGCGGCGATTCGTTTTCAAGTCCAGTTTCAACCGGTACATCGATCCGCTCGTAATGCGTGCCCTCCACAAATGCCAAGGGGGCATCTGCCGCTTTTACGTGTTGTGCCTGAACCACGGCGAGCGCCAGTGCAGCGGTCATGCAGATCGCAGCTTTTAACGTTGACCTTTTAACAATGGTTTGAATCTGCATCTGACGGAATCCTTGCCCGAGTCGGCTTAGTTTAGACCACTGATGTAGTCGGATAAGACGACTATTTCACGGTCTGACAATCCTTTAGAAACACCGCGCATCATAGCACCATAGACCTCATCGGATCGGCGCTCGCCCTCTCGATAAGCGGTTAGTTGAGCTGCCGTATACTGCGCCGCCTGACCGCCAATGCGAGGAAAGCCGGCGTGTGCGTTACCCGCACCGTCCGGACCACGTCAAGAGCTGCAGGCTGCAACACCTTTCTTGGCGATACCGCCCTTATAGATACGCATGGCCAATTCGATGTCTGTGTCGCTACCAGTGGCTTCGGCGACTTTGCTGGGGAGGCTGGCGTAGTACGCGGCCAGGTCATCCAAGTCTTGTTCGCTTTTGCCAATCAATTGAGCAGTCATTAGGGCCACATCGCGCTCGCCGGATTGGAACATTTTCAACTGTCTGGCCAGATAGCGTTCATTCTGCCCCGCCAACTGAGGATAAGACGGATCAATCGCCGTCGCGCCGTCCTGACCGTGGCGAGAAGCACACACCATGGACTGAGCTTGCCCCGCTTGGGCGTCTCCAGCAGCGAGGGCTGGCGATGCACTGGCCCCGAGAAGCGCAGCCATAAGCGTGGAAAGAACCATTAGTTTTGCAGCCGTTATGCGAACACTCATTTACGTTTTCCCTAATTCACTGGTGCCCACTCCTCGTTGCGCAAGGTTTTACGCAACCCAAGTGAACATTGAAACAACAACCTCTGACCAAGGTAACGATCACGACCCTTGGCTCTGCTCTTCGTTGGCTTCGGCGAAACACAGACTGACGGTATCAATTCGTTAACATCACTTAAGAACACGAGTTAGGTATTCTGAAAGGATCGTTCGCCAGCGGTGATACACTTCAGCTTGAAACCCAATCACACTTTTCAACAAAGTGTGGGGCCATTGCGCATACCCGCGCTCACGAAGCTGCGAGATTATATACAAGATGACCGAGAATGTGTCTTTGCCTGAGCGCTTGGAAGCAACCTTTTTAACCAGCGCTCCAGATCTCAAGCGGTGTCCCCCCAACGGCGGAGCCGAGGTGGCTTTTGCCGGCCGCTCCAATGCGGGCAAATCCTCCGTGCTGAATCAGCTCACAGGCAACCGCCGCACGGCTAAGGTGAGCAAAACGCCCGGTCGCACACAGCTTATGAATTTTTTCGATGTGCGCACTGGCGGCCGAATGGTGGATCTACCGGGTTACGGCTACGCAAAAGCGGGTAAGGAAGCCCAGAAAAATTGGCAAAATGCGGTTAACCATTATCTCTCCTATCGGGATGCATTGGTTGGTATCGTGCTCGTAATGGATATCCGCCACCCCAACCAAGCCTTTGACAAACAAATGTTGGACTGGGCGAGCGCCAGTGAGCTGCCGATCCGCGTTCTGCTTAACAAGGCAGACAAGCTGAGCAATGGCGCGCAAAAACAAGAGCTGAACAAGATGCGCAACCTCTATAAGGAGCACCCAACGGTTTCTTTTCAAACCTTCTCAGCCTCGCGCGGCACGGGTAAACCCGACCTGATTGCCACGCTCTTGGAATGGCTGTCCTTACCCATTGATGCCGAAGACGCTGAGGAAGCGGTTCCTCACAACGAGTTAGGGCACCAGCCTTAGTGAGCTTGATCCCAGTTTTCGCCGACGCCGGTGTCCACCACCAAGGGGACGTTTAGCTGGGCGGCACCCGCCATGCGCTCTACTACCCCATCGTTTAACGCCTTAGCATCCGCTTCTGCCACTTCAAACACCAACTCATCGTGCACTTGCATGATCATACGTGCCTCCAGATCACTCTCTGGCAGCCAATTTTGCACCGCAATCATGGCAAGTTTGATGATATCCGCCGCAGTACCCTGCATCGGCGCATTAATGGCCGTGCGTTCGGCAGCCTGACGCCTGGGAACGGCCTTGGCGTTAATCTCGGGTAAGTACAGACGCCGGCCGAAGGCTGTTTCGACAAACCCTTGTTCTGCAGCGAGGGCCTTGGTCTCCTCCATATAGCGCAGAACCCCAGGATAACGATCGAAATAGCGGTCAATGTAGTCTGCAGCCAAGCCCCGAGAGATATTCAACTGTTTGGCGAGGCCAAAGGCTGACATACCGTAGATCAGCCCAAAGTTGATGGCTTTCGCGCTGCGTCGCTGTTCATCGGCAACGTCTTCGGGGGCGAGCCCAAACACTTCAGCAGCGGTGGCTCGGTGAATGTCCTGATTTTCAGCAAAGGCTTGAGTGAGTCCGGTGTCGCCGGACAGATGGGCCATGATGCGCAACTCAATTTGTGAATAGTCAGCGGCCAACACCAC
This sequence comes from Pseudomonadota bacterium, assembly GCA_009936895.1. Classification (GTDB taxonomy): domain Bacteria; phylum Pseudomonadota; class Gammaproteobacteria; order Pseudomonadales; family Azotimanducaceae; genus UBA4421. Next base: position 6,549 of record JAACDS010000237.1, on the reverse strand, counting down.
ATTATTCGCCGGAGCCACGAAGGCCTGACGTATCCGGCGCCCCTCGGCATTGCGTTTGGGTATGTTTTGCAAATTCGGGTCTGACGAAGACAAACGCCCAGTAGCCGCTACCGCCTGATGATAGGAGGTATGAATACGACCGGTTTCTGGGTGTATGTCCAAGGGCAACTTATCGGCATAGGTCGATTTAAGCTTGGCCAAACCGCGATAGGTCAAAATCAGTTGGGGCAGTTCATAGTCTTGCGCCAGATCCACCAGCACGGCTTCAGCCGTTGATGGCTGACCACCCGGCGTTTTTTTCAGTACCGGCAATCCCATCTTGTCGTAGAGAATGGTTTGCAGTTGTTTGGGGCTGTCGAGATTGAAATTTTCTCCTGCCAGCGCCCAAACCTCTTGGGTTAGCTCGTTCAGCCGGTCCGCCAGCTCTGCCCCGTGTTGCTTGAGCATACGCCCGTCAACCAGGGTGCCCTGACGCTCGACTTGTGACAGCAGACGAACCAGCGGCATGTCGATGTTGGTATATACCGAGAGCAGACTGGGCTGAGCCTGCAGCTGGGGGTACAAACAGTGATGCAGCTGCAGGGTGACATCGGCATCTTCAGCAGCGTAGTCACCTGCGGTTTCCAATGGCACCTGATTGAAGGTCAATTGCTTGACCCCTTTGCCTGCCACGTCTTCAAAGTGAATCGTTTTTCTGTCCAAATAGAATCCCGCCAAGGCATCCATATTGTGCCGGGTAGCGACGCTGTTCAGCACATAGGACTGCAGCATCGTGTCGTGTATTGGCCCCTCTATCGCAACACCGTAGCGAGCCAGCACGCTCATGTCGTACTTAAGGTTCTGTCCGACTTTGGCGATGGCGGGATTTTCCAGCACAGGCTTCAGGGCCTGTAATGCCTGTTCTAAGCTGACCTGATCTGGGGCGGCTGGATAATCGTGGGCCACAGGTAGATACGCCGCACGACCCGGGCTGATCGCAAAAGAAAAGCCAACCAGCTCGGCCTCCATGTACTTGATGCTTGTGGTTTCTGTATCCACGGCAATCAATTTCTGATCTTCGAGCAAGGCGATCCACCGCTGTAAGTGATCTTGATCTAAAATCAGGTCGTAGTCGGTTTCAACCGCAGTCTGGGCTGGCGCTTCGTTTTCAGTTGCTTCGATTGCACCGGCAACATCCGAGGAGGCGAGCTCCTGCAGCCAGGATTTGAATTCAAATTTTTTATAAAACTTACTCAACTCTGCCGTGTCTGGTTCGCTTGGCACCAGATCCGCAAAGGTCAAATCCAAGGCCACATCGCATTTGATTGTGGTCAGCGCTCGCGACAGCGGCAGCTGCTCTAAACTGTCCCGAAGGTTCTCGCCAACTTTCCCTTTCACCTCGTCGGCTCTCGCCATCAGCTCATCCAGCGAGCCAAACTCATTGAGCCACTTAGCGGCGGTTTTTGGCCCCACCTTTGGCACGCCGGGAATGTTGTCTACGGTATCACCCATAAGCGCCAGATAATCGATGATGAGTTCCGGGCCGACACCGAACTTTGCTTTGACACCATCGGCATCCATCGTGGTTTCCGTCATGGTGTTAACCAGGGTTACAAAAGGCGTCACCAGTTGAGCCATGTCTTTGTCACCAGTGGAAATAACCGTTTCTCGCTGCAAGGCGGTGGCTTGAGCGGCATAGGTGCCGATCACGTCGTCGGCCTCCACCCCAGATACGCTGATCAAGGGCAAGCCCATGGCCTTGATCATTTCGTGGATTGGCGCGATCTGTTCACGTAAATCGTCAGGCATGGCACTCCGATTGGCTTTGTATTCCTCAAACATATCGTCGCGGAATGTTTTACCCGGAGCATCGAACACCACGGCCAGCGGACTATTGGGGTAGTCTTTCGCCAAGCGCCGGAGCATGCTGATCACGCCGCGAACAGCACCCGTTGGATGACCACTACTGCTGCGCAGATCAGGCAGCGCGTAAAAAGCGCGAAACAGATAGGAAGAACCGTCCACCAGCACGACAGGGCCATGGAGTTCTGTTGACGTCGGCGTTAGATTATCTGCCAAGGTATACTCCAAAATTAGGCAATAGATTCGGTGTTGATTATGGCCCTACTTCCCCCCTTATCGCTAGAAACAGTCGGTAGACAGCGACGGGCGCGGCTGTGGCTTTGCTTGATGCTAGTGATCGGCGTATTTTGCGCACCGTCCATCCGCGCCCAACAGGGTCCAGATGTTGTGATCATCGCTGAAGACGACAAAATGATTTATGAGTTTAGACAAAATGGTCAGCTTCGAATGATCCGGGTTGTGCCAAATTTTGGAAAACCCTACTACTTAGTTCCTCGCGATCCGACTCAAGGTGATGGCGACTTACAGCGGGTAGACGCCTTGGTGGCGAGCTGGGTTCTTTGGGAATTCGACTGATCGAGCACTAAAGCGCCTTAAGCAAATACAAACCAAAGTATTCATCTGCGCCTTGCCAGTGATGCTCGCAGCCAAACCCTGAGTCTTTGGCCAGTCGAATAAATTCGTCCGGCGAGTACTTATACGAATTTTCCGTGTGCAGACGTTCACCCTCGTCAAAGGCGAAGACCGAGCCCCCGATGCTCACTTGCTGTTGCGCCGTGCTGCGCAGAAACATCTGGATGCATCCCGCGTCACGGTTGTAGAGGGCTTCGTGTTCAAATTTATCCAGCTGGAATTCCGCTCCCAACACTCGATTCAAGTGGGAAAGAGCATTCAGATTAAACGCAGCGGTGATGCCCGCTGCGTCGTTGTAGGCTCGCTCTAAAACCGCTGGATCTTTCTTACAATCCACGCCAATCAATAGATGGCCACCGCTGCCCAGAGTATTGGCCACCCGACCAAGAAATTGTTTGGCATGCTCTGGCTCAAAGTTGCCAATGCTGGAACCGGGGAAAAACCCGATTGGGCTCATGCCACCTAACTGTTCCGGCAATGCAATGAACTGAGAAAAGTCAGCGCAAACCGGCAGGACCGTGAGCTGTGGAAAATCCTGAGCCAACACCGTCGCGTTAGTGAGCAAATAATCCCGGGAGATGTCCACGGGGACGTAGGCCAGGGGCGACAGAGCATCGAGCAGCTTACGAATTTTCAGCGAAGAGCCGCTACCGTACTCAATGACGCAGCTCCCTGCCCCGATCAATTCCGCAATTTCAGGCAAATGGGCGTCAAAAAGCGCCAGCTCCGTTCGCGTGGGATAGTACTCGTCCAATCGGGTAATGGCTTCGAACAACTCAGATCCGCGCTCGTCATAGAAGTACTTGGGTGACAAAGATTTCTGCTGTTTTTTCAGTCCTTCACAGACCTCTAGCGTCATGTTTTCAATCTCTGGATGCAGATCCAGTAGCTCAAGTTGCCGGCGGGTATTCATGGATTACGCGCCAAACGAATACCGCTGAACTGCCATGCATCCTTCGGATAAAAGAAATTGCGATAGCTGCGCCGAATATGATCTTGAGGCGTGGCACATGACCCACCGCGCAGAACCCACTGACTGCTCATAAATTTTCCGTTGTATTCACCAAGCACACCCAGCAGAGGCTCATAGCCCGGATAAGGCCCGTAACTGCTGCTGGTCCACTCCCAGACGTCGCCGAACATTTGACTGTGATCTTGGTGCTGTGACTGAGGGTGCAGATGGCCGCTGTCGGCGAAATTGCCTGAGGTATTCGATTCCTTGGAGGCCGCATACTCCCACTCAAACTCGGTGGGCAGTCGGGCGTCAGACCAGGCGGCAAATGCCGCAGCTTCGTAACCGCTGACATGGACAACCGGCGCATTCGCTACCAGCGGATGATAACCATCCAAGCGATACTCAAACCACTGACCGTCTTGCCAACACCAGTAAAGAGGGTGACGTCGAGAATGTTGCTGCAGCTCTGCCCACGCTTCCGAAAGCCAAAGTTCCGGACGGCTGTAGCCATCGTCGTCAATAAACGCTTGATAGGCTTCGTTGGTCACAAGGCTTTTAGCCAGGCCAAATGGTGTCAAATACACCGGATGACGGGGCAGCTCGTTGTCAAAACAAAAGCCCTGCTGAGCACCGATGTCCACCAAACCAGGCTCGAATAGCGTGAAATCCTGCTCAAGACTCGCCCCAGACGATTGGAAATTTTCGCACGATGGGCCCCGGGCAGGCTGTGCCATGCTGTCAATCTCTGAGGTGGCAATTAAGGCTGGGTACAACGGGTTGTGACCGAAATTGAATTTGATGTCGGTGAGGAGTAATTCTTGATGCTGTTGCTCGTGGTGCAGACCCAACGCCAACGTATCCAGTAGTGACTGTTGCAACGCTGGCGGTTTGTCTGCAGCCAACAATTCGCTGACCGTTTCGTCTACGTAGGAACGATAGACGGCGATCTCCGCGACGGTCGGGCGCGACAAATTCCCGCGCTTTGCTCGCGAAAACGGTTCCCCACCGCCGTTGTAATAAGAGTTGAAGAGATGCTCGAATGCCGGATGAAATGGCTTGGCAGAGGGCTGATGGGGTTTAATCAAAAACGTTGCAAAAAACCAGGTCGTATGTGCCAAATGCCACTTGGGCGGGCTCGCGTCGGCCATGGGCTGGACGCCGTAGTCTTCAATTTCAAGCGGCGCGCAGATTGCCTCACTGCGCTGACGAACGCGTAGGTAATCGGCGATACCCAGCTTTGCATCACCCGGCGAAGACGCGGTAGTTTCTGCACGCTGTCCGCTTTGTTGGGGTTTTACGCCAGAAATCATAAGTGCCCTATTAGAAAGGTCTAAACGTGGCTCAAGAGATACACCTTTAGCGGCTGCTAACTAAAACTGCGCCGCGAGGGTTTGATAGGTCAGCCTAATGGTCTCTGGGTTGTGAGGCAACTTGATGAAACCGTGGTAGTGGCCTCGCGGGTTGATGATCACAATATTTCCCGTGTGATCTAACGTATACGCGTCGGCAAGGGCCTCTGGACTTGGCGCCTCTTGCGTTAGCGCCTCGGCCAGCGGCACTTTGGCAAAGGCTACGTTGACCTGAGTTGTCAATTCAACAAGATCCTCACGCGAGCCGGTTACGCCAAGAAACCGAGGCGAAAACGCGGTGGCGTAGGCCCCCAATGCTTCAAGACTGTCGCGCTCAGGATCTACCGATACCAGAATCCCTTGAAATTGATCCGCCAGCTCTGAATCCCCGGATTGAAGCTGCCGATCCACCGTGCCCAGTACAGCCATGCTTGTGGGACAAACGTCGGGACAACTGACAAAGCCAAAAAAGACAAAGCTCCACCGGCCTTCGAAATTGGCTCGGTCAAACGCCGCGCCTGTATGATCGCGCAGTTCAAATTCAGCGATATCTCTTGGCCGTGGCAAAATAAATACCCCCTTACTGCGCATTTCTTCTGCAGACAGCTGAGGCACCCGAATCACGCTGATCACGAACATCACCAGCACGATGGAGATAAAAACAAAACAGAGCAGAACTGTGCTTTTAATAGTACTCATGGGCTAGGCCGCTAGGGGTGTCATTTGAATGGGAGCCGTCACGCCGACACCAAGGTAAAGATAGTGATCGACGAGCATCAACAGAAACAGCGCACCGAGATAAATAATGGAGTAACGAAACGTCTCCATCGGGGCTTTAGGGTTGTTGTTACGCATCAGTACGATTGCCCAATATAGAAACCCAGCGCCTAGAGCAAGAGCGCCCGCGAGGTACAACGGACCTGACATCGTGATCACGAAGGGCAGTACAGACGCAATGACCAGCAAAATCGTATAAAGCAATATGTGCAGACGGGTATAGGCCTCGCCGTGAGTCACCGGCAACATAGGCATTCCGACGTCTGCGTACTCATCCTTGCGCTCTAGGGCCAAGGCCCAAAAGTGGGGCGGGGTCCACGCGAAAATGATTAGAACCAACAGCAGCCCACCCGGGTCAACACTGTTCGTTACCGCAGTCCAGCCAAACAGCGGTGGAGCAGCACCAAACAGACCGCCAATCACAATGTTCTGCGGTGTGGCACGCTTCAGATAGAGTGTGTACACCAATCCATAACCCACCCAAGAAGCGAGGTTTAGCCACGCTGTTAATGGGTTTACTAAAAACCAGAGTACTGCGATACCGATCAGTCCGGTCACAGCGGCAAACACCATGGCTTGTTGATTACTGACACGGCCCGTCGCAACGGGGCGTTTTTCTGTACGCGCCATTTGCGCATCGATGTGCTGGTCTGCAATGTGGTTTACCACGGCAGCGGAGCCTGCAACCAAGGTAATTCCGACACTGCCGAAAATAAGAATATCGACGGGCACGAGGCTCGGCGTCGCCAAATACATGCCGACTACCGCGCACAGCAGCATCAAAACCACCACACGTGGTTTGCACATTTCTAGGTAGTCGCGCCAAGTGGCACTCAGGGCTACTTCACTCATATTGCGGTTGCACTCAGCCTTAGGACTGCACGATACGCAGCCGGGGCGCGAAGTTTATCGTAACCAGCACCAGCAGCAACAGTGCGCCAACAGTATTGTGCGCTGTTGCGTTGAGTAGCGGTAACACCCAAACCACGTTGA
>JAACDS010000236.1 GCA_009936895.1 Pseudomonadota bacterium | reverse complement strand
ATGGAAGCCATGGCCAAGGATGCGGATATCTTGATTCACGAAGTTGTCTCAGAGCAGGCTTTGAGTCTGAGAACATCGTTCTGGCAGGACTACCATCGCAGCAACCACACAACAAGCTATGAACTCGCAGGCTTGGCATCCCGAGCAAAACCCAAGCTTTTGATTTTGTATCATGCCTTGGTTTTTGGTTTAGAGGATCACGTGGTCTTGGACGAGGTTCGGGAACGCTACGACGGAGAGGTCATCTTGGCGAACGATCTGGATATTTTTGACTGACGTAACAGCGGGGCGGTTCGCCCATTCGAAAAACAAGAAAAGAGGAAGTCGGACATGGTGGAAGGTGGATGTTTGTGCGGCGCGATTCGCTACTCGATTAGCGGTGAGCCAGTTGTTCAGCTGTACTGTTACTGCAGTGATTGCCGGAAAGTGAGTGGCACCGATGGCTACGCGGCCTATGTGGTTTCCAGAGATGATCTGACGTTAGAGCAAGGGCAGCCGGTCGGTTACAGCGTGACCGCAAAATCGGGTCGCACGAACACGCGAAATTTTTGCGGCAGCTGCGGCAGCAGGCTTTGGGCGGATCTCGATACCGGGTTGGCCAGCGTTTCTGGCGGTTCCTTTGACGATCCCGAGCAGTTTTCTCCGACCCTGGTTCACTGCGAGAACGATGCGCCGAGCTGGGGCAGGGTGCCCACTGCGCTTGCATCCCTACCCGAGAGTTAACACGGGTCTAGACGACCCATGTCCAGCTGAGGGCGTAACAGACGAAAAAGATCGTGCAACTGCAGATCCATGCGATTGAGCGTATGACTTTGATCTGGAATGCGTCGTTAACGCGTTCATACCCGACAACCGGCAAACGAACCGGCAGTCGAAAACTCAATTGCTTGGACTGCAGGATACGAATGATACCTGCGCATGCGCGAATCATGCTGAAGTTGAGCGGGCCACGAACGAGATCCCCAAGTTGACGCACTGCACCTTGGGCCTTGTTTTCCTCCAGAAGGCGGATGGTGTTCAGGACGCGAAATTCATCGTTCGACAATCTGTTCCGGTAGAGGCTGGAAATGCTCGGTTGACGCCTAGAGCCAAGAAACATCAGGCACATGAGCTCGTCTCTGTATCTAATTGCCCCTGTGCAGTCCTGATTGGAAAACTCCGCTTGCAACGTAGCAAACACACAGTGTTTTTCGATTAATGCAGTCTTCCAAAGTCGCATGCCGTGGAGCACAAGACGTCATCCGGCGGGTAGACGCTTCGATGCTGTCGTTCTTAGATGTCTATCCGGATAGTGCAGAGGCCACCTATGCGATGAAAAACGAACGACCTGATGCGGTGCCTAATTACTGGCCCGGATTTGCAGAAGGCACGGCGGTGGGTTTGACGTTGGAGAAACTCGAGCGCGACCGGAGCTGACATGGGGTGATCGAAAATGTTCCCCGTGCGAATGGTGGCGCCGTCCCGACCTGCATCATAGGGTGAGGCTCGACGTATTCGGTCTATTCAGCCGCTTGTATGCGCTGGTCGTCACTTAGATGGTTTAGCACCCACGAATGTGACTAGTGCTCACCGTGCCTACGCGCGATGCTCTTCAAAAATGCCGCGGACTTTGCGCGATGTTCCTCTGTGCCAGGGCGCACAAGCTTGGCAGCCGCGCTGTCAGTAATCGCTGACGTACTTGCCTGCAACTGCCTCATCACATCGGCTCTTTTGTCCTGCGGTGTACGCTTCGTAGCTGCAATTCGGGTCGCCTCATGCGCCCGATCTTCGTCAGAGTAGACATTTGTTGTCGTTCCACGGTGCTCTTGCGTGATACCAAAGTCACTATCCGCGGCTGATTTCTCGTAAAAAGTTGCGTTGATGCCCCCTGCGTTTCTTACCGACCTGTACGCGGCACCACCAGCACCCAAATCAATAGCCGCTTTCTTCCACATTTTTCCTCTGTTCGGATCACCGTTGAGCTCCTGTTCGGCTCGAGTGCGGTCTTTCACTACTCCTTGATCCACAGGGTGAGTTAAGTTCAGCAGCTTGGCCCGTCCCGTTGTCTGGTAGCTAAGCTCCTCATGGCGCGGGAAATCATGGGCAGCCATTTCTTCGCGGCTTGTTTTCCTGCTGTCTGCGACGTAATACCCGCCGGCCATACGACCGCTGTCCACGCCAACGCTGGGGTTGATACCTTCCCTGATACGGCGAGCATAGTCCGGATGCGATGTTGTGTGGATGGCTGTATCCATACCGAGAGCTTTCGTGTTCGTGGTGCCGTAATAATGACGAGCCGTCCACTCATGAATGCCTATCTCTCGTTTATCCCTTTTGTCATGCATTATCGTCGTGCTGGTATCGTCAGTGAGTTGCCTTCTGAGCGTCGACAATTCACGTAACTCTTCGTGGCTGATTGTTTTGTTTGTACTTTTTTGTTGTAACTGATCGTGTTT
>JAACDS010000004.1 GCA_009936895.1 Pseudomonadota bacterium | reverse complement strand
CCATCACACGATCCGTCGGAACCGGCGCCTGTGCCGCCGCGGCGATGGTGTGAAACAGATCCACGTGATGCACCGGCGCGCCCAGCTCACTTCCCGCTGGAATTTTCACCGGCCACTTCGCCATAAACGGCACATGAGTCCCGCCCTCAAAATGATTGAGCTTCCAGCCCCGAAACGGCTTGTTCACATCCGGCAAACCGATGTACTGAGCACCGCCATTATCACTGGTAAACAAGATCAGCGTATTGTCGGCTAAATCATTGTCTTCCAATGCCTGAGTTACCATCCCGATCGAGCGATCTACTGCGCGAATCATGGCCGCATACACCCGCAGATGGTGGTCTTTGATATGCGCTAACGCGTCATAATCTTCGCGGGTAGCCTGCAGCGGGTTATGAATCCCCCAGTGCGAAAGGAACATAAAGAATGGTCGGTTTTTATTGTTCTCAATAACTTTTACCGCCTCACGACTGTAGTAGTCGGTCAAATAACCGTCGGGCTCGAATGCTTCACCACCATTAAACTGGGCTTTGTATTGAGCGGACGCCCAGACCATTTTTTCAATGTTTTGATCGAGCCTTTTGGCATTCACCACATTGGGGTGATCTTCAGGCAAATACAGCAGACCCGCCATATACAGAGATTCATCAAATCCCTGATGCTCGGGCCGCCCATCGCCGGTTGAGCCCAAATGCCATTTGCCGATGTGGACGTTGTGATAGCCACGCTCTCTCAAAACTTCCGCAATGGTGATTTGCTCAGATGGCATGCCCAAGTCCTCCATTTCGGGAAGCTGATCAGCGCCTTCTACATCAATCATCACCGGCAAACCTTCGCCATCGCTGTCCTGCCGCATCCAATCAAAAATGACCGGGCCTATTTTGAACACTGGCGTGAACTCGAAACCAAAGCGGGTGGAATATCGCCCCGTCAGCATCGAAGCCCGCGACGGGGCACAAACAGCGTTTGCTGCATAGCCGTTTGTAAAGCTAACGCCCTGATGCGCCAGCGCGTCAATGTTAGGCGTCATCAACGTGCCATCAGCGGCGCCCCCGTTGTACAGCGAGATGTCGTTACAACCCATATCGTCTGTCATCACCAAAATGATGTTTGGTGGCCTCTGGTTGACGGGCACCTGAGCCTCCGCAGGGCCCATCTGCCACTCAATCGGACGATTCGACGCTGTTGGTTGCAGCAAGCCCTGCACCGTGGGAAGCGCCCAAACCAACACATCGACTTTGTTTTGCCAAACAACGGCGGCGGCGAGCACCAGCGCACATACGCCCGCGAATAACTTTTTCATCACACCCCCTTGCCTCACAATCGGTCCCATACTATGTTAAAAACTAATGTTAGTCATTACTTAACATTAATCACGAATTCAAACGACTGAGCCGCGCAGGAGTAACAACATGACCTCATCGGAACCATTGATTTTCAAAGGTGTACCTGGATCACCGTACACACGAAAGATGCTGGCCTACTTGCGATTCCGCCACATTGGCTATCAGTTGCTCATTGGCGATCAAGCCTCGCACATGAACTTACCCGAAGCCAAAGTACAGTTACTGCCGACTTTTTATCTGCCAAACGAACAAGACGAAATAGAGGCAGTTGTCGACTCAACCCCGCTCATTCGCCGTTTCGAACAAGATTTCATAGGCCGGGCGGCCATACCCCAGAACCCTGTCTTGGCTTTCATCAACGACTTGTTGGAAGACTATGGCGACGAATGGCTGACCAAGGCCATGTTCCACTACCGTTGGTACTATCAAGACGACATCACTACTGCGGGAAAAATCTTGCCGCGCTGGTCCAATAACGGCGCCTCCGAAGACGAGCTAAGCCAGTACGGCAGCTACATTTCAGACCGGCAGATTTCGCGGCTTTATGTGGTGGGTTCCAACGACACCACCGCACCGGTAATCGAGGCCAGTTACCTGCGCTTTTTGAAGATCTTCGACCAGTTGCTACAGCGGCATCGTTTTGTCTTAGGCGACCGCCCAAGCAGTGCGGACTTCGCAATCTATGCACAGCTCACTCAGCTGGCAAAATTTGATCCTACTCCAATGAAATTGTGCTTGGACCTGGCGCCTCGGGTGCATGCGTGGACGGACATCGTCGACGACTTGAGCGGTCAGCCCGCTGCGGATGACGGCTGGATCGAGCCAGATGGTATTCGAGAGCATCTGGGCGAGCTGCTGAGCGAGGTGGGCCGGGTATACATACCCGCCCTGCTCGCCAATAACGCGGCCATCGATGCAGGACGCGACCAAATGGACTCCACCATCGACGGCCAACCCTGGACACAGCCAACATTCCCGTACCAAGCCAAATGCCTGCAAACGCTCAGGCATCGGTACTTCAGCCTTGATCGGGTGGAGCGCGATGGGGTCGATACCGTGCTTGCGGGTACAGGCTGCGAAGCCTTTTTGAGTAGCTGAGACTGGGGGTCTAAGGCCCTGGACCTTGAACCTGCTGGGCCCTCAAGCCATGCTTAAACCGTCTCGAAAATCGAACCGTCTCAAGCACACCTGCACCGGATCGGGACAACAAATACCTCACGAGGAGTGATCACTATGAGTCGTATCTTCAAAATCTCAGGCGTAATACTTGTTGGACTAACGCTTCTCGGCGGTCTGCTGTACCGGTCTGCTTCAGTCCAAGACATGATGATGCAGACAGGCGTTGCTGTGATGTTGAACAGTGGACCAGAGGCCTTCGATGGTCTTCAGGTCGTGGTTTGCGGCAGCGCATCGCCATTGGGCAATAATCCCGATCGCGCCCAAGCATGCTTGGCGGTGGTAACACCAGAGCATTTTTTCTTAGTCGATGTTGGCGCTCGATCACCCATGCGAATCGCCCAAGCTCAGCTGCCCATGAATCGTTTGACCGGCGTCATGCTGACGCATTTTCACTCAGATCACATTGCCGGACTGGCCGATGTTAACTTGGCGTCTTGGGTCGCCGGACGACGAGCCAGCATGCGGGTCTATGGCCCGAGCGGCGTTGAGACCGTTGTCGCCGGCTTCAATCAGGCATACCGCCTCGACCGCGGCTATCGCACTGCCCACCACGGCGAGGCGTTACTGCCACCGTCTGCCGGCCCCATGGTAGCCAAGACGTTTCAACCCGGGCTTGTCTGGCAAGACGATACGATGACGGTCACCAGCTTCCTAGTTGACCATCACCCCATCGATCCTGCTGTCGGTTACCGATTTGATTATCGGGGGCGCTCAGTGGTAATCAGCGGTGACACCAATACGTCAGACAATCTGTTCGCGGCGGCGGCGGGTGCTGACATCGTCTTTCACGACGCCTTGGCTCGAGACTCGCTGGACATAATGCAAAACGCCATGCTTGAGTCCGGGCGCACCACTTTTGCCCAGATTATCGCAGACGTGACCGACTATCACGCCGACACACGCACCCTCGAAGAGGCCGCCACAGCGGCAGGAATCGAGCAACTGGTGCTCTATCATCTGGTACCCACGCCAATGAACTCACTCACTGAAACCATGTTTCTACGGGGCTTGAGTGACAAAACCCTGTTAGCCCATGACCTTCAAGTCTTTGAACTGCCGCCTGAATCTGACGAAGTCATCATTCGCTGAAACACGGGCGGCGTTCGCTACTGAGCGAATGCGCGTTTGCTGCTAGTCTTGATCCTGCTCGAGGGAAAACAGGAGTACGCAGTGAGCTCACTTACACATTACGCCAATCTGGCGCACGTCTCGGTTAGTCAACGGTTAGCGGGGCAACACGGACTGAGTTTTCGGTCATTTCTCGTCATTCTCGCGATGTTCGCTGGGGTGACAATGAATGCTTGGTCGGCTAAGCCAGATCAAAAAGCGCACAACAAACACCTGTCCATGGCGCATCCTGATGCTTCCATTCAGTTACTTCCTGCGGCCCTCGGCAGTTATCGGTGGCCTATTTCAACGGACAACCCCCAAGCCCAAGCGTTTTTTGATCAGGGAATGCAGCTGCGTTGGGCATACAACATGACGGAGTCCATCGCGTCGATGGTAAAGGCTCGAGAGTTGGACCCAACCTGTGCCATGTGTTTTTGGGGCGAGGCGTTTTCCCGCGGCTCCTTTCTCAACGGCGGCATGAGTGCAGAGCAAGCCGCAGCCGCCCGGGTGGCGATTCGTCAGGCCAATGCACTCAAGTACAGCGCGTCAGCCATGGAGCGAGCACTGATCGAAGCAACCCTAGTTCGCTATCCAGCTGACTACGAAACGGCCAACCGACGACCTGTCGATCAGGCCTTTGCCGATGCCATGGCCAAGGTTTACGACACCTACCCAGACGATCACAACATCGCGTCGATTTACGCGGTTGCCCTATTTTTGCTGGAAGATCGGCGCGGCTACCGGGATCTGGCGGATCCCGACCTACAACGCCTGCATGGCGTATTGACCCGAGTGCTTGCACAAGACATCAAACACCCTGGCGCCTGTCATCTGTACATTCACGCCACCGAATCCAGCCAGCAACCCGAACTGGCCCTCGCCTGTGCCGACCACTTGGCGTCTACTGTGCCACTCGCCAGCCACATTCAACACATGCCATCGCACACCTGGAATGAGGTGGGACTATGGGGTCGTTCCGTACGCGCCAATACCGCGGCAAAAAATGCGGACTTACTCGCAGCCCAAGGCAAGGGCTTTTCTTATGGACCCACGCATAACCTCCATATGCTGCTCTTTGCCGCCTCATACGACGGCCAAGGAGCGGTTGCCACTCAAGCTGGCAAGGACTACCGGAAATACGCTGGAGACGCCCAGTTCGAGGCCACTACCCTGATTCGCTTCGGTCGCTTCGATGAGGTACTGGCATTGGATCACCGACCGGACAATCGAGCCTCTGCCGCCATCTACGATTTTGCCAAAGGCTACGCGATGCTTAAAAGCGGCGATTTGGCAGGCGCTGAAACCGTGTTGAAGATATTGCAGGACTACATTGCCAAGACTGACGATAAAATCCGTTTCCATCCTGCGAAGAACGTAGTCGGCGTACTGACTTATCTCTTAGCCGGCGAAATCTCGGTCACTCAGGGCGATACCGAAGCCGCGCTGGAAGCCTTTAGCCAAGCTGTGACTTTGGAGGATGCACTCGACTACGACGAGCCTGAACCCCTGCCCTTTGCTGCCCGACATTGGCTTGGGCAGACACTGCTCGATGCCGGGCAACCCTCCAAAGCAGAAGCGGTTTTTCGTGATGAGCTGAAAGACCATCCGCACAACGGTTGGTCCCTCCACGGCTTGCAGCAATCCCTGGCCGCTCGCGGCATGGATGACCCTGCAGTCAACGACGATCTGCAAAAGAGTTGGGCCCGGGCTGACATCTGGCTAAGCTGCGCAAAGTTTTAATTTCAACGCAGAACCAAAAGCAAACTCTATGAAAATCACTGCTCTGGAAACCTTCATCGTCGCGCCGCGATGGTGTTTTTTAAAGATATCCACCGACGAGGGGCTAGTCGGCTGGGGGGAACCCGTTCTGGAAGGTCGTGCCCATACCGTCGCCGCCGCTGTAGCGGAACTTGCCGACTATTTGATCGGCGAGGATCCGCTGCAAATAGAACGGCATTGGCAAACCCTCTACCGTGGCGGGTTTTACCGCGGCGGCGGCATCCACATGAGTGCCATTGCGGGCATCGATCAAGCCCTGTGGGATATCAAGGGTAAGTTTCATGACGCGCCGGTGCATCAGCTGCTCGGCGGCCAAGTGCGTGACCGCATTCGTGTCTACGCCTGGGTCGGCGGTGATCGGCCAGCCGACATCGTGAACAGCGCCCAACGCGCCATCAGCGACGGGTTCAAAGCCACTAAGATGAATCTCACCGAGGAGATGCAAATTGTCGACAGCCACAGCAAGATTGATGACGCGGTCGAGCGTATCGCGCACCTGCGGGAAGCGGTGGGTAGCGCCTTGGATATCGCCGTGGACTTTCACGGCCGTGTGCATGTCCCTATGGCCCAGGCCCTGATCCACGCAATCGAGCCCTTCTCACCGCTCTTTATCGAGGAGCCGGTGCTCAGCGAACACTTGGACGCAATGGCTGAACTACGCAGGCAAACACATGTACCCATCGCGACCGGTGAACGACTGTTCTCTCGATACGACTTCAAAACCTTGTTTACCCTGGGAGCCGCGGACATTATCCAACCGGATCTTTCTCACGCCGGCGGCATTACCGAATGCAAAAAAATCGCTGACATGGCAGAAACCTGGGATATCGCTCTTGCCCCGCATTGCCCGTTAGGGCCTATCGCCTTGGCCGCTTGCCTGCAGGTCGACGCAGTCTGTCAAAATGCTTTTATTCAGGAGCAGAGTCAGGGCATTCACTACAATCAAGCAAACGACTTAACTGGCTATCTGGACAATCCAGATGTCTTCGCCTTTCAGGACGGCTTCGTTGACATCCCTCAAGGCCCGGGGCTGGGCATTCGGATCAACGAAGAAGTGGTCAGAGCCAAAGCCGCGGAAGGCCATCGATGGCGTAACCCCGTTTGGCGTCACCCGGATGGCAGTATCGCTGAATGGTAGGCGCCACAAACCCAGCGAACAACGAATACACATAAGGAAAAGGGAACACGATGAGTAATATCGCTTTCATTGGATTGGGTAACATGGGCAGCGGCATGTGTGCCAACCTGGCCAAGGCGGGTCATCAGGTACGCGCCTTTGATTTGAATCCCCAGAGTGTTGAGAACGCCGTAGAGGCCGGCGCCCTCGCCGCAACCAGCATCGCACAATGCGTCAGCGATGCCGAATACGTGATTACCATGCTACCCGCGGGTAAACACGTGCACGCAGTGTACTTTGACGACGACGGCGTATTGGCCCACACGGATAACGGCGCCCTGCTTATTGACTGCTCAACCATCGCCGTAGACGAGGCCCGAAGCGCCGGCACACAAGCCCTGCAAAAACAGTTCAGATCACTGGACGCTCCCGTATCTGGCGGTGTGGCCGCAGCCAATGCCGGCACACTCACCTTTATGGTCGGTGGCGAGTCTGCCGACTTCCAAAGGGCGACACCGATTTTAGAAGCCATGGGCAAAAATGTGTTCCACGCCGGGCCTTCGGGAAATGGACAGGCAGCTAAAACCGCCAACAACATGCTGCTGGGCATCTCGATGATCGCAACTTCAGAGGCATTCAATCTAGCGGAGAAACTGGGTCTAGATGCGGAGACCTTTTTTAATATTTCGTCCAAGGCATCCGGGCAGTGCTGGTCGATGACCTCGTATTGTCCGGCTCCCGGCCCAGTACCCACTTCGCCAGCGAACAACGACTACGAGCCCGGGTTTGCCGTCGCCATGATGCTTAAGGATCTCCGTCTGGCACAGGACGCCGCAACCGGCGCCAAGGCGGCCATTCCCTTTGGGGAGCAGGCCGAACGCCTCTACGCCCAACTGGACGAGCAGGGTCTGGCGCACAAAGATTTTTCAGTCGTTATGCGCCACCTTCAAGAAAGCTGATCTGCCTAGCGCGCGGCGTTACCCGCGTTGCGCAGCACGGTAACGTACTCCTGCCATGACAAACTGCCGTCGTTGTTGAGATCGACGGCCAAAAATGCCGGTCGATAGGCGCGCATGCGTTTGACCTGACTTGCTCTGGCGAAGTTAATTTCCGCGTTGGCGTCTATGAAAACGCGAAACTGCCGCATCGTCAGGTTGCCGTCACCATCCTCATCGGCTGACTGATAGTTTGCATGCACCTGGCGCAAGGTCTTAATCAACGCCTCGCGCTCATCACTTCCTTCCGCGGACGCACCAAAAGACAAGACGGCCAGTATCGATACCGCCAGCATTTGGCCCACGCGCTTTTGTATGACCGCACTCACCTGTTGCGGCACAACACTTCGTTCTGATTTATTCATCGCTCTTCCTCTCCAGGTTACTCTGAGCTTAACGGCCGTTATTCGCCGCTACGCCCCTCAAAAATCGCCACTTCACGAGACAATTTCAAGGTCTCCTCCGATTCCTTGGCTGACAAAAGTCCCACCAAGGCATCCATCAAATAACTGAAAAACAGGTCGCTGGCCTTGCCACGAAACGCGTTCGTCGTATGGGAGTGAGCATGCATCGATACGCTGATGAAGCGAATGGCCGCGTCCAAACGTCGTTCAAAACCCTCTGGATCAAGCTGGGGTAGCGCCTGCCGCAGAAGCGCAGCGATCCGGTCATCGGATTCGCCAGAACCCCGCCTGACGGACACCAGGGCAGAGACATTCCCTGCCGCCAGCATCAAACTGAAAGCGCGAATGTATCGACGAAACTCCGAGCGTTCACGAGCCAGCATGAATGTGGGCCTCACCATGACCTGCACAACATCTCTCAGCGACGGGTCGGAAGTTTCCATTTCCAGCCGTTCCAGAGACGCCATCCGAGCGTCCACAATTTGTTGATCTCTGAATCGATGAGTGGCGAGTATTAGCCCCTCCATATTCTTGAAGTGGTACTGCAATGCGGATTCATTTTTTTGACCGGCCTTCTCGACGATCTCTCGAATGGTCACATTGGAGAGACCCTTTTCAGCAAACAGCCGCTCGGCTGCCTTCATCAAGGCCTGTCGAGTCGCATCGCCCCGAGGCACCCTTTGTTCCACCAACTTCACTGCCATAAGTCGCATTCTTCCTTTGTCATCTCAGTGTTGCGCTGCCCCAAACATTATAACCGGCCACCCGTGGTGTTTGGGGCAGATACATACCCTGCCACTCATCCACGGCCAAGGCACTGCTATCCAACAGTCCCCTGATATCCCGATTAATATGACAGCCACCGGCGATTTTGCCCCAGAGCCCATCCAGGCGATGCTGCCATTTCCTTACCGAGGCATCCGGTGCCAGCGCGTGCTCCGCCACCAACACCAAGCCGCCGGGGCGCAGCACTCTGGCCACTTCGGATAACGCTTGCTCGGGATTCGAAATGGTACACAGGGTATAGGTAATGACCGCCGTATCGATGGAATCGGAATCTAACGGAATGTCTTCGGCACTTGCCTCACAATACTCAATAGGCACCTTGGCATCACTCACTTTCGGCTGGGCAAGCACCCAACTTTCCCTGCTGGGATCAACCCCAATCACATGAGTCACCGCCCCTGCATTG
>JAACDS010000235.1 GCA_009936895.1 Pseudomonadota bacterium | reverse complement strand
GAGAGCGCGGTCTGGAGAGTATTCGTATCGTAGAGCGTGGGTCAGACGTTGGGGGCACGTGGTACTGGAACCGATACCCCGGCGCTGCCTGTGATGTGGTGAGTTACGATTATTTGCCATTGCTCGACGAGTTGGACTACGTGCCGGTGAATCATTATTCACGCGGCCCAGAAATTTTCAGCCACTGCCAGGCGATCGCCCATAAGTACAACTTGTACGATCTGGCTGTGTTTAATACCACGGTTACTGAGACCCGCTGGGATCAAACGGATCAGCTTTGGCATGTGAAAACTGATCAGGGCGATGTGATGCGCGCGCAGTTCGTTATTTGTGCAAATGGGACATTGGCCAAACCGAAGCTCTCAGCCATTGACGGAATGGAGAGTTTTGCTGGACATTCTTTCCATACGTCTCGGTGGGACTACGACTACACCGGCGAGAATTTGGAGCACTTGAAAGACAAGGTGGTTGGCATCATTGGCACCGGCGCCAGTGCGGTGCAGATCGTTCCAGAACTTGCCAAGGTGGCAAAGGAAGTTTTCGTATTTCAGCGCACGCCTTCCTCCATTGATATTCGAGATGACTGGCCTACGGATCCGAATTGGGCGCGTAAGCTTCAGCCTGGTTGGCAACACAAAAGACGCGAAAAAGTGCTCGCCGCGGTTGAAAACTCGCTCGAGAAGCGCGCTGCGAAGGGCGCAACGTCACCCGAGGAAAAGCTCCGGAAACAGGAAAACGCCAATATCGATTACATGATGCGTATCCACAGACGCATCGATGAAATTGTCGATGATCCTTCGACCGCCGATGCGTTGAAGCCGTGGTACATGTTTATGTGTAAGCGTCCCTGTTTTCACAATGAGTACCTGCCATCCTTCAACTTGCCCAATGTGCATCTGGTGGATACGCAAGGGCAGGGCATAACGCAGATCAGTCCTCAAGGCCCAGTATTCGACGGTAAAGAATACGGTCTAGATTTGTTGATTTACGCAACCGGCTTCGAGGTTCAGCAGACCGGTATTTATAACGACATTGTCGGTGCGGGTGGTGTGAATCTTCAGGACAAGTACGCGCAGGGCATCCGAACTTTATTGGGTATTCATACTGCAGGCTTCCCAAACCTGTTCATCATGGGTGGATATCAAGCGTCCTTCCAGTTCAACCTCACGGAGATGCTGCAAACACAGGGCGATCATATTGCTGCGTGTATCGATTATGTTCGCGCTAACGGCCATCACGTTATTGATGTCAAAGATGAGGCCGAGGAGTGGTGGGTACAAAACGTCATCCAACATCGAGACAAGACCAATCGCTCTGAAGAATGTACGCCCGGTTACTATAACTTTGAGGGCAATGAGCAAAGACGTCAGGACGGTAACTATAACGGGGGATTTAGACAGTATTTTCAGCACCAAGGGCAGGTGCGCGAAAAGATGGAAGACAACTTTCATATGGCCGCGAGAAAAGATTGATCGAGGCATGCTAGGAGTAAGGAATGAGTTATCCACTTGCCGGACTTAAAGTCCTAGATTTATCGCGTGTCTTAGCGGGGCCATTTGCAGGACGAATGCTCAGCGACTTGGGTGCCGACGTTGTCAAACTTGAGCCGCCGGAAGGTGACGTTACCCGACACTGGGGAGTCAAACGTAGTGGTATTTCTGGTTACTACCATCAGCAGAACGCTGGAAAGCGCAATATTGCGGTAGACCTACGACATCCGAAAGGCCTGTTGGTTGCAAAGTCACTTGTGGCAGAGGCAGATGTGCTGATCGAAAATTTCCGGCCGGATGTTATGCAGCGATTGGGCCTCGATTACGACACGTTGGCCGACATAAATCCGCGCTTGATCATGTTGTCTATCTCCGGTTTTGGCGCAAACAATGCTGACAGCCGTCGAGCAGCCTACGCTCCCATCATTCATGCTGAGACTGGGCTAATCGCTCGACACGCAGAGTTAACGGGTGCGTTTCCGGCGGAACTGCCGCTTTCCGTTGCAGATACGAATGCCTCGATGCATGGCCTTGTTGGTCTGCTGGCAGCGTTATACGCAAGAGAACAATCCGGGCGAGGCGACCATGTGGAGATCTCCATGGTTGATGCAACGGTGGTGACAAACGATGGGATGCACTATGCCCTCGAAGGCGTAAATATGGGCGTCACCAATGAAGTGCACGAAACCGCTGGCGGTTTGCTCATGCTCGCCGGTGAGTTCAGATACATTTGGAAATTACTCAGCACGGTGTACAAGGTGAGCGACGGTCTGGAAGAAGCGCAAGACGTTTCGCTTGAAGAAAAAATCGAAGCCCGCCGTGCGGCCTCCAAACATTTTTTCACAGAGACCTGCCGCAATAGGGAAGAAGTCATTCAGGCGCTCGATCGAATGAACGTTGCTTGGGGCGATGTCAGGTCGGCATCTGATGTGCAGGATCTGGCCTCGGTGGCGGCGCGAAACTCAATTGCAGAGGTCGATGATCGAGCGGGTGGCAAACGCTTGATTCCATCATCACCTTATCGGTACAGGCATCTTGAGTCACAAGTCAGAGCAGGTGCCCCCCATCTGGGCGAACATAACGAAGAAGTATTGAAACAATGGTTGGGTTGGTCACCGGAGCAGATCAGCAATGTCGAACCAGCATTTTTAACCACAACACGAGAATAAGAGGGAGAGCGCGCGATGCAGGAATTTTCTGGGCGAACGGCAGTCATTACCGGTGCAGCCAGTGGTATTGGGCTAGGCATGGCGAGGTCTTTTGCAAAGCGCGGCATGCAGTTGGTGCTTGCCGACTTAAATGAAGAGCTTTTGCAAGCTGCGGAGCAGGAATTTTTGGATGCCGGTGTCGAAGTTGTAAGCCAAATTTGTGATGCATCCAAACTTGATGATGTGGAGCGTCTGGCTAGTACCGCTATGGATCGCTTTGGGGGTGTTCATGTGGTGTGCAGTAATGCGGGTGTTGGCATTCCAACCTCCGCTCGCAACGTCAAGCTGTCGGACTGGGAATGGATTATCAACGTCGACTTGTGGGGACCGATCTATGCGGTGAAAACGTTTTTGCCGCTAATTGAGGCTCAGGGCGAAGGGCATATTAACGCGACGTC
>JAACDS010000234.1 GCA_009936895.1 Pseudomonadota bacterium | reverse complement strand
TTGCTCAGGGCATCGGCATGGCCAGCGGCGCGATGGTCGTACCGCTGCCAGGTTCCGAAATCGTGTTGCGCAGTGCCTTGCATACCAACCTCTGGAATATCGACCCAGGGAATGCCGACCCCTCGCCAGCAGACGGCCTCCGGTATTGGCTGACGGTGGTGCCCAGCCGGGCAGATGCGTTCTATTTAGCGGCCTATGAGCAAACCGAAGAAGGTGCGCTTTCGCTGCTGCATGACGACCGGCTTTATACCGATGCCCCGGACTGGCTGGCGGCACTGCCAGTTTCTTTACCGGAACTTAACGGGCTTGGGCCCCGTCCCGATTGGCTGGACGAGACCATCTCCTTTGCCAGCCAAACCGAGAACGATATGAATGCCGTCGCCATGATCGAACGGGTGCGGCAGGTCCATGCAAGTGGGCTATCGAAACCGGCGCAGATGGCGCTCCCTATCTATGTTGAGGGGGATTCGCCATGGCGGAAAAATGACGCGGTGGATGTCCGAACCACGTGAAGAGGCCGTTACCGGTGCTCTATCACCGCCCTGAGCAATCGGAACAGGCGGCATTTTACGGCTCCTGGTGCCGCTTGGAGGCGGCACAACAGGCTCCCTTGGTCGATGAGGCCTCTCTGTTCCTGGATCACTCCGGTATGTGGCTTTGCATGCCCGATTATCCGCAGCCTTATCAGCCGTCAAATGCTGACCTGCTGCGCAGGGCGAGTAATGGCGGTAGTCGTACAGAGCTGGCCAGAGCGTGCGGCAGCACGCTTAACGGCCTGCGAATATTGGATGCTTGCGCAGGCTATGGCAGTGACGGCCTGCTGCTCGCGCACTTGGGCGCACAGGCGTGCCTGGTGGAGCGCGACCGCCTGATTTGGATACTGTTGCATGAGCGGACTCAGCATATTCCGCGTACCGAGGCAATCTGTGACCAAGCCAGTAATGTGCTGCGAGGCCGCTCTCCTGATGGCGATACATCCCCGACGACAACTTGGGATGTGGTGTTACTGGATCCTATGTTTCCTCCGATTGCCAAAAAGGCGCTGCCGAACCGGGGTTTACAGCATTTACGACAGTTAACAGAGGCCCCGTTGGCCGGGAGCCCAGAGTTTGAGGATGAATTGACGGAACTGCTGGCGCTTGCCAAGGCTCGGTGTTCTGGGCGTGTGGTGGTAAAGCGTCGCCTCAAGGACGACGTCACTGGTCGGGTGGACTTTCAGATCAAGGGGAAGAGTGTTCGGTTTGATGTGTATCTTGGGGCGGCGTGATTTCCCCGAGACTGTTCCTGATCACCCGCTGTAACCCCAGATGAACCGACGGTTCGATAATTTGCTCTGCTGCGCGCTCTGCCACTTGATGCATCAGCGGTGAGGCGACAAGGTGTCCCTGTTCGTTTCGAGTCATATGGTCTGCTGCCAGAAGGCGTTCAAGGAATGCGTCGAACAGTCGATCCTCTGAAAATTCTGTACCGGTGATACCGAACAGTCGGGATAGCTTTTTCGCTGTCGCCAGACTGTGAGCTTTCAGCTCGTCAGCCGTGAGAGGGCGCTGTGTTGCGATACAGATCACCACATACATGCGCTGCAGCATTTCTAAGACCGAGCTACCCAACTGCGCCAGCTGTTCGTACGCTTCGCTGGCTTTGGACGGCGGCTTAAGCTGTTGGTCGGCGCGTAAAATTAGCCCCTGAGCCTGCAATGCGTTCAGCGCCGCGTCAATATCCGGCTCCGTGTTGGTGGTGAGTTCCTGAGCAACGTAGGGGTAGATCAGTTTGACCTGCTCGATCAGCTCTCTTTCGGTCAGCCTTTGAGTGGAGCGCGATATCAACAGGGCGATCAGCGCCGGCAGAGCAAACAAATGGAGAACGTTGTTGCGGTACCAGGTCAGTAGGGTGGCTGTGCCAGCCGAGCAGGTGATCCAGGCTTCTTCTGGATCTCGTTCGATAAACCCTAGTGCCACCGCCTGACGGATCACGCTGTCGGCATCCTCAATGTTCGCTGTCAAAATATCATCACCGTAAAGCGCTAAGCCGAGACTTCGATAACACTCAATCTGGCTGGATAGGGTGTGCTCCTGCAGGGTCAGGTGAGTCCGTTGCGTAATGGCTAATGCCACCAGATTGACCGGATTGATGCTAGCGTGTTGGTTGATGCGTTGCATAATTTCGTGCCCCAGCTTTGCCAACTGCTCGTCCGTCGATAGGCCGGTGACGCGGGACTGTTCTAGCCATTTGTCCAGTTTGATGGCTGGTGCCAGGTTAACTTGAAGGCGACCGAAGTTTTGACGAATCACCTGAATATTGGTTAACAGGTCCAGCAGGCGCTCTTTTCTCTTAACACTGCCCCGCAGTTCGCTGAGGTAAGTGCCGCTCTCGACAACCTTTTCGTAGCCGAAGTAGATAGGCACAAAGGCAAGGGGCTTTGTCAAACCGCGTCGCTGGCTCTCCATACACAGCTTGAGTAGACCGTATTTTGGTGCCATCAGTCGACCGCTTCGGCTTCGTCCGCCCTCGGGAAAGAATTCCACACTGTAGCCGTTGGCAAGAACGCGATAGAGATACTCCTCGAACACTGCCGTATAGAGAGGGTCGTCGCGGAAGCTTCGGCGCATAAAGAAGGCTCCGCCTTGGCGTAGCAGCCTCCCCATGATGGGCATGTTGAGATTATCGCCTGCGGCAATGTGGGGCAGCATGATGCCGTTCACATACAGCGAGTAACTCAGCACCAAGTAGTCGATGTGACTGCGATGTGTCGGCACATAGATCAGGGTGTGGGTTTCGTTCAGGGTACGCAGGGCATCCAGACCTTTTACGCTGACCCCGTCATAAATCCGTTGCCAAAACCAGGTCAGAAAAATCAAGAAACCGCGAATTGTGCTGTAGGTCAAATCTGACGCGATGGTTCTCGCGATCTTGAGCGCTTTTTTGTGCAGCTTCGCCTGACGCGCACTGCGATCGGCAGCATTCTCGTCATGCAGCGTGCTGATGGTTTTGCGCACCATGGGCGCTCTTACGACCTGATCTAGCAGGGTGCGGCGATGCGAATGATCAGGGCCTAGGGTGACGAACTCCATAGCCTTAAACCGCATGCGCAGCAGCCTCGCCGCTCTGCGCACGGCAAATTCTTTACCTCTTCGATGATTGACCAGTTCTGCCAAGGACACGGGTTTACCAAAGCAGACGTGGACATCGCCGCGGTTGAGTATAAGCCCGAGCAGGCGCTTGAAGCCCGCGCTGGTCGAGCGTTGCTCTGAAGTCAGGGAGCGCAAGAAGCTGTCTTTAGGAGACCAGGAACGCCCCCAAAAAACGCAGACGGGTACGATTGTGATACTGGCTTGCAGATAGGCGGGCGCTTCGATCAGTTGGGTTAGCTGCGTCGGTATTTTGCGCATGGTGACTCGGCCGGCAAAACCCTTGGCGAGCGCGAGCACGCTTGTTGGCAATGTCCACGTACCGATCGATAGAGGCTCAAGGGGCGAAGAGGGCCAAGGAATCTGCTCTTTATCTCGAATGGATGCGACCGCTTTGTCGACAATTAGTGCGTCGGTCAGTGATTGACTGCGTTGCACATAAACAACCGAGGAATCGGCCCGAATGTTCTCATCCGGTTCGCTAGACGCTCGCAGTATCCGATCGCCACTGAGGGAGGGCTGGATGCCTGCCGTAACCGCTCGGTGCCACAGGGGACGCTTCGATGAGTGACTTGGGTTACGCTTGCTCATGATCCAAGTTCGACGTCAGCTTTTCAAATCGTGCCTTCCATCAAGGTTTAGGAATGTCCCCCGTAAAGAGATCGTCTTCTGAATATGTTTCGCCTTCGCCACCACCGACTTCCCATATGCCGTCAAGCTTCGCCCGTGTGAGATCGCTGTTCTGCGCTTTGTCAGCGATAACCGTCGGTCGAATAAATACCACCAGATTGGTTTTGACCTGTTTTTTGACTCTGGACTTGAACAGATTGCCTAAGACCGGAATGCTGCCCAGCACAGGGACGCGGTTTTCGCTGCGGTTGGCGTTGTCCTGAATCAGCCCACCCAAAACGATGGTCTCTCCTGACGATGCAAGCACTGTGGTTTCGATCGAACGTTTTGAGGTGACGACGTCTGCAAAGGTAGAGCTGCCCACCGTGCTGTCTAGCACGTTTGAAATGTTCTGCGCCACCTCCATTCGGACTTCGCTATTGTCATAGACGTGAGGTGTTACGGTGAGTTCAATGCCAACGTCTTCGCGCGTCACGGTGGTGAACGGGTTGTTTGAACCGTCTCCGGTCGTGGTGAACGAACCTGAGCGAAAAGGGATTTCTTGGCCAACCACGATTTTAGCTTCGGTATTATCGATCGTCACAATACTCGGGGTCGACAGCAAATTAGCATTGCTGAGGCTCGCCAGGGCGCTGACTACCGCCCCAAAGGAAACCCCATCAAGGTCGACCTTAGCCACTGCGAGGGTGGGTTTTGTTACGCCCCCTAATGCTGTTACCGGTGCGTTATTTACGGTTCCGTCTTCATTGATCATCGCGCCTAGCAGTGACGCTACGGTGTTGCCCATAGCGGTGTTGATCAGCGGAACGTTTTCGCCGCTCGAGTCCAGTGACGCCAATTCAACGCCGGCCTCGAAATCGTCATTCATACTGATTTCTACAATGGCTGCTTCGATCAATACCTGCGCCCGAGGCGTATCTAAGCGCTGTACTATGTTGAGTATCTCATTCATTGCCGTAGGGTCTGCGCGCACGACGATGGCATTCAGACTGCTATCGGGTTGAATGGTAATGCTGCCACTGTTGCCGGTATTTGATTGATCATCGCGCTGGCTGATCAGGCTGTTCAAAATGTTGGCTACATTGTCTGCGTCGGCGTGATTCAACATCACCACTTGGGTGGCATCGGTGGTGGTCGTCGGGCGATCCAACTTTTCGATGATCTGCAGTAACTCGGCGATGGAAGCGGTTTGTCCTCTCAGCACGAGGGAATTGTTGCGCTCGTTGGCGATGATCTGAATGCGTTGGGGCCCTTGCGCATTAGGGCCCAATTGATCCGGAGCCACTTTTTGCAGGATGTCCACCACATTACCCACCCATGCTTCTTTCAAGGGCACCATAACGATATCGTTTGTTTGAGCAACGTCGATATCGGCGATGATGTTCTTCAGGCGCGAGATGTTGTCCGCATGGTCAGACAGTATGATGACGTTGGGTTGGCTGACACTGCCAATATGACCGTATTGCGGGATCAGAGGTCTGAGAATTTTCAGTAAGTCCTCGGATTTTACGTTTTGTACGGCGATAATTTCCGTTACCAGTTCTTCTGGAGCCGCATTTAGCGCATTGTCTTGTGCCCCTGGAGTCTGTTTACCTGTGGCACTTTGCTGAATACGAATCACGTTGCCGGAGGGCACAGCGGTGTAGTTTTGCAGTCTCAGCACGCTCAGAAACAGTTCGTACACACCCTGCTTACCCAAGGGGGTCTCAGACACCACGTTGACTTGACCCTTGAGCTTTGGGTCGATGACGAAGGTTTTGCCAGTGATTTTCGCGACCTGGGCAACAAATTCCTGGATATCCGCGTTGCGTGTAGCCATTTGCCAGGTTTGCTCTTCCTCAGCACCGGCTTGTGCTCGAATAGCGGGCGATGCAGTGGCCAGCAGTAGAGCGATCAGCAACCCCAGAACAATATTGCTGTATGGATAACGGGCATGACGGTTTGGTATGGCGGTCATAGATAAAGCTCGATTATTGACGAAGCGTTTCGGGTACTCGGGTCGTAATAGTTAACGTTTGGCCATTGCGAAGCAATTCTACGCTGACGCTGCCAGAGCTTGCTAGGTTGGCCAGCGCCATGCGATCAACATTGATATCCCCCAACGGACGACCGTTGATGGACAACACAACATCGCCCGGTTGTAAACCGGACTGGGTTAAATAAGGGTTGCTAGCGGTATCGCTAACCCGATAGCCGCCGCCTTTGTTCTGACTGACGCCCATTCGCTTCAGCGTGCCGCTGGGGTCTTGAGCAAGCTCCGTATTGAGTTGCTGAAGCAGTGGTTCCACTGATTTTTGTGGCGCTGCCAGATTCGCTGTTGCGTTGGTTTGTCGTTCAGATTGATTGGGAGTGGCTTTGAATGTCGACTTAAAGGCGAGGGCCTCTCTCACTCCAGCGCGCTGCAGAATAACCTGTGTCGCCTCGACTTCGGATAATCGGGCATTGCCCGGTACCATATCGCCGGGGCCATACAGTTTGCCCGGCTTACCGCGTTGGGAAATGATGGCGCCGGATTGTGCCGGGGTGCTGCTGACAAAGACGGCTTCCAACGTCAGTGGCAGACGCGTTGGCACTGCCGGTGCAGATGAGCGGCTTAGGTTGGCGGGATCGGTGCTGCCAAACAGATTTCGCTTGGTTAACTCCGCTACGGTGGGTGCCGGTGGCAGTGACGCTGAGTCGGCTGCAAATGCCGTTGGCGATTGCGACGGCAGAGCTGCGCTTGTGCCATCGCCAACCAAGATTAGGGTTGTGTTCGCGATCGCGTAGGCGATGCCCAGACCGCAAATCCATTGAACCAAAGTCAACGCCCTTGGTAGCCAAAGCTGTATCGATTGGGGCATGTGGAGACGGTCTCCGTTACGTAGTTAGGCGCGGATTGTGGTGTATCGAGATTGGCATGATTGTGATGGCTTGGGAGTAAAAAGCCAGCTCTGTTTTTGCCATCAGCGAGCAGGCTGAGTCAGTCCGCGCTCTACTTCAAAGATTAGAGTCGAGTCAGGCTCACTGCCGGACCAGGGATAATTGGCGAGTCGCAGCATCCTGCGGGTGACACCGATGTACAGGTGACCACTATTTTTCCAGCGCAAAGACATCAGTAGCGCTTCGTCTTGATCGTCAGCGACAACCCGTGCTTCCAGTTCGCCCTGTGCGTTGGTATCCACCTTGGCCAATAGAGGCGGCATAACTGCCCGGTACTGACGGTTAGCAAGGATGTAGCGCAGGTCTCCGCCACTCCAGATCAGGCTGGAAGGTTTTTCAAGGCGAGCAGCGGGTGGCTGCCAAAGAACTGTCATCTCGTTTAGGGTAAAGGTCCCCGGCAGGAAGATGTCATAGCGCTGCAATAGGGGAGCCAGCGTGCTTGCGTCGAGTTCCCCGGCGAGGGCGAACCTGTGCGCCGCAATGCCGAACTCGATCCTGCCGGCGAGTGTGCTGTTGTTATCGGTGAAGGTAAGGTCAAGTCCAGGCCGCCAAAGGGTCGTGCGCCATTGGATTTGGCTCTCAATGCCTAGGGCCGTGACCAGCCGGGCGGAACCCTGCCACAGGGTGCCATTTGGTGCGACCAGGGAAATCTGATCGCTGTCGATGATATTGCGGGCTAGGCTGGCGGGTAAATTCACCAGCACCCAGAGGAGACCAAGGCTGGCAATGACGGCGATACGGGTTTTCATAAATTTGCCCGGCTACTTCTCGAGCAGGCGTGCCGCGATACCCTCATAGATCTTGGCTAAGGGTGCAAGGTCGTCGATCGCGACGCACTCGTTGATTTTGTGAATGGTGGCGTTGATGGGACCCAGTTCGACGACTTCAACCCGAGCCTCTCCTGCTCCGTTCCAGGGTGAAATGAATCGGCCGTCTGAGGTGCCGCCGGAAGTGGAGAGTTCGGTTTCCAGTCCGGTTTCTTCCAGAATGGCGGCCTGCACCGCGGCGGTTAGCGCACCGTGGACCGTCAAGAACGGTGGCCCTGAGAGCTGCCACTGAAACTCGGACTCCAAGCCGTGCTGCTGGAAGATTTCCTCGATGCGTTTTCGCAAGCCAGCCTCGGTCTGCTCGGTACTGAAGCGAATGTTGAACAGTGCTGTGAGCTCGCCCGGCACCACGTTGGTCGCGCCGGTGCCGGATTGGATGTTTGATATTTGCAGGCTGGAAGGCGGGTAGTAGGCGTTGCCGGCGTCCCACACTTCGTCGGCCAGGGCGGCCAAGGCCGGGGCTGCCATGTGAATAGGGTTCGCCACGGAATCCGGATAGGCCACATGGCCCTGGATGCCCTTGACGGTGACTTTGCCATTCAATGAGCCGCGTCGCCCGCAGCGTACGACATCACCCAGTTGCTGGCTGGAGCTGGGTTCGCCGACGATGCGATAGTCCGGACGAATGCCCCGGCTCGCCAGTTCGCTGATCGCGTGGCGTGTCCCATGAATGGCATCGCCTTCTTCATCGCTAGTAATCAAAAAACTTAATGTTCCTATGGGGTTAGGATCTTTATTTAATAGTGATTCGATAGCAGAGATCATGGCCGCGAGGCTGGATTTCATGTCCGCTGCTCCGCGCCCGTACAGCATGCCATCGCGAATGGTGGGCTCAAAGGGTGGGGTATCCCACTCTTCAACCGGGCCCGATGGCACCACATCCGTGTGGCCAGCGAACATAAGGTGAGCACCGTCTGCCATGCTGGGGTCTTGGCCGCGCCATGCCCACAGGTTATGCACGCCGTGGGCGTTAATCTGTGCCGTAACGAAACCCAGGTCTCGCAGTAGCTCGCCGATGAGCTCTTGGCATCCGGCGTCTTCGGGCGTGACTGATACGCGCCGGATCAGCGCTTATGCGAGTTCCAGAATAGCGTGGGCTTGGCTCATCAGTTGTGGCTGTGCAGGGTGTCGTTCAACTCGATGGCCTTACGGTTGGTTCGGCACACCACCTGGCCGGTTTGCGCATCCCGAATGAACAGCAGATCCGAGTGCCCGGCCAGCTCTCTGGCCTTGACTTGTCGAACCACGTCGCCGTGTTCGTCTTTGACGGTTACCGGTGTGCCAGCGGTGATGTACAGACCGGCTTCGATGGTGCAACGATCTCCCAGCGGGATGCCGGTGCCTGCGTTTGCACCCACCAAACATTGCTCACCGATACTGATGACGATTTCGCCGCCGCCAGACAGCGTGCCTTGTGTGCTGGAGCTGCCGCCAAGATCCGTACCGGCGCCAATGGTGACCCCTTGAGAGATACGGCCTTCGACCATATTCGGGCCCAATGCCGCAGCGTTGAAGTTCACAAAGCCCTCGTGCATGACCGTGGTGCCTTCGCCCAAGTAGGCACCTAGCCGGATTCGGCTGGCATCAGTGATGCGGACTCCTGTGGGAACCACGTAGTTCACCATTTTAGGGAACTTATCGACAGAGAAGACCTCTAGGTTGAGGCCTTGTGCGCGAGCGTTGAGCAGCGCCTCGGGCAGTTCTCCTACTTCAATCGGCCCGGCTGAGGTCCAGGCCAGATTAGGCAAGTGGGCAAAAATGCCTTTTAAATTCAGTGTGTTAGGCAGTGTCAGTCGGTGTGATAGCAGGTGCAGCTTCAAATACGCTTCCTCAGTGCTGCTGATGTCGTTATCCCCCGTCAGTCGTATGGCGACAAGCTCATGAACTGATGAATTCTCACGGTGGCTTTTCAGCAAAACCTGGGGAATCAGGCTTGGAGCTGCGGACTGTAAAGCAGCGATGGCTGTGTCGCTCAGCGTGCTGAT
This sequence comes from Pseudomonadota bacterium, assembly GCA_009936895.1. GTDB lineage: Bacteria > Pseudomonadota > Gammaproteobacteria > Pseudomonadales > Azotimanducaceae > UBA4421. The sequence goes on along the minus strand of JAACDS010000234.1, from coordinate 9,076 downwards.
GCCTTCTGGCAGCTCGGCAATGGCGTCAGCCACAGGTCCTTCAGGATTCATCACTGGCGCTGGATAAAGGCAGTCGAGTACCAGTCCGGCACCGTTGGTGTTGCGGATGCCAACCGCGAAGGCAAATGTTGCAGTCATCAAGTATCTCTTGCTGTCTCAGAAGGAGGCCGCAGTCTACCGTGGGTGTTGCTAGGATTCGAGCCTACCGGCCCCCGTCGGCGGATAAGTTGATGGCAAAGTCGGCCAAGCGTTGCGCGGCAACCAAGCAATCTTCCTTTGCTGCCACCCACGCCACCCGCACATGACCTTGGCCGGGATTGCCTCCTGCCAGCTCGTTTGTTGCCGTGTCGCGACCCAAAAAGGTGCCCGGCATGACGGTAACGTGCTGTTCTTGCAGCAGGCGTTGGCTGAAGCTTAGGTCGTCGATCGGGGTGCGCAACCAATGGTAGAAACCACCCTGTGGCTGACGCAGGTCGTAGTGGGGCGCCAGAATATCGCCGACGGCCGCGAATTTATCACGGTACAACAGGCGGTTTTCGATCACATGGGTTTCGTCCCGCCATGCGAGGGCACTTGCGTGCTGGTGGTGCGCTGACATGGCACAGCCGTGGTAGGTGCGGTAGCTCAGGTACTGGCGCACCAGTTCGGGGTCACCGGCCACGAAGCCGCTGCGCAGTCCCGGCAGATTCGAGCGTTTGGATAAACTGTGAAAACTCAGGCAGCGCTCGAAGGGGCGTTTGCCCATGCGCTGGGACACTCGCTGGGCCACCGCCAGCAGGCTGCTGGGAATGTTCTTATCATCGTAATACAGTTCGCTGTAGCACTCATCGCTGACGACGGTGAAATCGTGTCTGTGGGCGAGTGCGATCAGTTCCTCCATATCCGTTTCGGACATGATCTGGCCGGTCGGGTTGCCCGGGGAGCAGACGTAGACCATTTCAATGGCCTGCCATTGGGCGTCGGTGACCGCTGCAAAGTCCGCCTGATAGTCGTTTTCTTCCAGATTTGCGATGTACAGCGGGCTGGCACCGGCCAGTAGGGCAGCACCTTCGTAGATTTGATAGAACGGATTGGGCATGCCCACCAGAGAACCTGGCTTGCCGCTTAACAGCGCCTGGGCGACCGCAAACAAAGCTTCCCGTGTGCCATAGACCGGCAGAATCTGCTGGTCTGGATCGACCCTGATGGCGAAGCGACGTTCCAACCATTCGCTGATGGCCAAGCGCAGGTCGTCGTTGCCCTTGGTCGCAGGATATATACCCAGCTGCTGGGTCAGGGCGTCGACGTTGGCCAGCGCTTCAACCACAAAGCGTGGTGGCGGATGCTTGGGTTCGCCTAGGGATAGCGGTATATGCGCTAGGTCGCCGTGATGCTGCCAATCCTTGTGGAGGTCGCGCAGTCGCTCAAAAGGATAAGGTTGGAGCTGGGTTAATCTGTGGTTCGACACGGCGGTTGTATTCCTGTCCTGACGAGTTAAAGGGTTTGATCCAAACGCTGGCGAATGGCCTGTTCGATGTCATAGCATTGCTGGGCATCGTTGATGCTCGCACCGTCCACGCGGGTCACCAAGAAGACGTCTTCCACTCGTTCGCCCAGGGTGGTGATGCGTGCTGAGGTGATTTCCAAGCCCAGCTCGACGAGCACCAAGGCGATGTTCGCCAGCAGGCCCGGGCGGTCAGAGGCTGTAACGTTCAGCACGGCGGTGAGACCGTCTTCTTGGGCCGCTAGGCTAACGCTGGCGGGCATTTTCAGTTCTTTGAGCTGCCGTGAAACCCGCTGAGTCGCGCCATTGGTCGAGGGCTCGGGATTTTCCAGGGTGGCTTTCACATGATCCACAATGCTCTGCCGCAATGCCGGGTCGGATACTTCCGTGCCATCCTCATCAAGGACAGTGAACATATCGAAGTAGCGATCGTGACTTGCCTTGCTGATATAGGCGTCGACGATGGTCAGACCGAGCTGGCTCAAAGTGACAACCAAAGAAGCGAAGGTTTTCGGTCGGTCTTGATCCAAAACGTAGATCTTGGTTGCACCTTCATCGGATGCAGCGGTTTGTGGTGCTGAAAGGCTCACCAAGGCCGCGGCGTTATCGCCATGCTCCAGCAGCTTTTTGCTCAGGGATACGATTTCTGGGGTTGTATGACGCAAGAAAAAGTCGTCACCAAGGTCTTGCCAAATTTGCTGTAGGTCCGGCACCTTCAGGTCCGGCAGGTCGGATTCGAGCTGATCGAGTGCGCTTTCTTGGAAGGCTTGAATACTTTCCTGCCGATCCAAGGGTTCTTCCCGAGTTTGAAAAAAGCGCCGGGTTTCTGCGTATAGGTGACGCATCAGGGTCGCACGCCAGCCATTCCAAAGGGTTGGATTGGTCGCGTTGATATCGGCCACCGTCAGTGCGTAGAGATAGTCCAGACGCATCTGTGACTTCACTTCCCGGGCGAAGTCCGCAACGACTTCCGGATCATAGATGTCCCGGTTTTGTGCCACAGAAGACATGTAGAGATGACGTTTCACCAACCAGCACACCAAGGCGCTATCGGTTTCGTTCAGTTCGTGCTGCTCGCAAAACACGCGGGCATCCTCGGCTCCCAGCTCCGAATGGTCGCCGCCGCGCCCCTTGCCGATGTCGTGAAATAGGCCTGCAATGTAAAGCAGCTCGCCTTTTGGGATACTTTTGACGCATCGATGGGCAATGGGGAAGGTTTCCAGCGCGTGTTCGTAACGGAAACGCCGCATATTCCGGATCACCATCATGGTGTGGGCATCCACGGTATAGATGGGGAACAGGTCGTGTTGCATTTGTCCGACGATGTCGCCAAAGGCCGGCAGATAGCGACCGAGCACGCCGTAGCGCCGCATCCGGGTGAGTTGTGTCACCACGGTGTATGGGGCCTTAAGAATGCGCAGAAACAAGCGACAGTTTTCGGGGTTCCGTCGGAATTCCTCGTCGATCAGATGCACGGCATCGCGCAGCGCGCGAATGGCCGTTACCCGAACCCGGATGTTTTCCTCTCGCTGAGCCATCAACAAGAACATTTCCAGCATGGCAGAGGGGTTTTTCAGGAAGATGTCCGGTTGGACCACGTCGATCCGTCGATTGACCAGTCTGAATCGTTCGTTCAGCGGTTCCATGGTCGGCTTCTTCTTAGCGACAATGTCTTCCTGGAAGTACTGCAGGATGATGTCGTTAACTTCAGACAAGGCCATGACGTGGCGATAGTAATGCTGCATGAACAGCTCAACCGCGGATTTGCTCTCGGTGTCCATGAACCCGAGACGTTGGGACAGCTCGCGTTGTCGGGCAAAGTGCAGTTGGTCTTCCTTACGTCCGGCCAAGGTGTGCAGTCCGTATCGAACCCACCAAAGAAAGCGCATGCCGTCCCTGAGCCATCGAGCCTCAATGTCCGTCAGCACCTCCAGTCGAACCAGTTCTTCGATGTCTGTCGTACCAAACTGTCGATTGCAGACCCAAAGCGTGGTGTGGATATCGCGTAAGCCCCCGGGGGAGGTTTTGATGTTGGGTTCCAAGTTGTAGTCGACATTGTCGAAGTGACGGTGGCGCGCCACCTGTTCGTCCCGTTTGGCGATGAAAAAATCTTCAACAGGCCAGATTTTGCGGTGCTGTAGGGCTTTGTCGAGAGGAGCGATGAGACTCGCGTCTCCGGTCAAAAAACGGCGCTCAAAAAGCGCAGTGGCCACGGTAATGTCTCTTTGACATTCTTTGACGCAGGTTTTGATGTCTCGCACGCTGTGACCCACTTCGACGTTGAGATCAAAGAGATCGCGCAGGAAGGCTTCAATGGTCTCCCGATGCCGCTGAGGTTTTTCGGCGAGAACCAAAATATCGATATCCGAGCCGGGGTGCAGTTCTGCTCGCCCGTAACCGCCCACGGCAAGCAGTGCGCATCCGCTGGTGTCATTGAAGTGCTGTCGCCACAGATCAATGATCAGCGTATCAAAGGTCTCAGTCAGTCCGCGGACTAAGTCTTCAACAGGTTCGTTGTTCCAATACCGTTGGGCCAAGGTGTCCACTGCCTCGGCCAGGGTTTCTCTGCGTGCGAGAATGCTGACCGCCAAGCTCACGATGCAGGCCTTGTTGGGGAGTCGGCAGATTGGGTCGTTGTGTTATGACAATCAGGAATGCGCCGATTACCCAAAATTTTCCTCAGTTCGAAGTGTAAAGATTTCAAAACCGTCGGCTGTGACCATAAGCGTATGCTCCCATTGAGCGGATAGCTTGTGGTCTTTGGTCACCGCGGTCCATTGGTCGGGCAGGATTTGATCTGCCGCTTGCCGGCATTGATCATGGGTTCAATGGTAAAGGACATACCTTCTTCCAGCATCACGCCGGTACCCGGTCGGCCGTAGTGCAGCACTTGAGGGTCGTCGTGAAACACCTTGGCGATACCGTGGCCACAAAATTCTCTGACTACGCTGAAATGGTTGCTTTCGGCGTGGCGTTGAATGGCGTACCCAATATCGCCCAGTCGAGCACCCGGGCGAACCTGTTCAATACCTTTATACATGCACTCTTGGGTGATCTTGCTCAGGCGCTTCGCCATTACGGACCCTTCACCGGCAAAGAACATTTTACTGGTATCGCCGTGATAGCCGTCTTTAATGACGGTTATGTCGATGTTGATCGCGTCGCCATTCTTCAGTTTCTTGCTGGGGCTGGGAATGCCATGACAGACCACATGATTCACACTGGTGCAGATGGATTTGGGAAAAGGCATTTGGCTGCCACCGCCGCCGTAATTGAGGGGGGCAGGGATGCAGTCGAGTGTATCGACAATGTAGTCGTGGCAAATCTGGTTTAGCTCTTCGGTGGTGACGCCAGGCTGGACGTGCTCGCCGATCATTTCCAAGACGGATGACGCGGCACGGCCGGCCGCTCTCATGCCTATTAAGTCTGTTTCATTATTAATCCGCGCTGTCATTGGAAAATCCGTTTATCTCATAAAGTCGTTTGTGGTATAAATCGCGCCGCACGGATAAAGGCTAGTCCAATATCCGGCGACACAACCATGTCTCTTGGTCTCAGCGGCCTTGGTGATTAAGGCGCAACCGAGCCTAATCCGCGAAGCCGCGCAGTATAGACAACTTGAGACGGATAAAAAATTGTCTGCTTCGACACAGATTCCCGGGTGCTGGCCGTTTCTTTCCATGAAGCGTAACCGGTTGGAATTTGGGAAGCATGGCAAATAGCTAACCCGGAGTTAAAAAAATGACTGTAAGTATGCGAGACATGCTGGCCGCTGGCGTGCACTTTGGCCACCAGACCCGATTCTGGAACCCTAAAATGGCGCCATTTATCTTTGGTGCCCGTAACAAGATTCACATCATCAATCTTGAGAAGACCCTCCCAGCGTTCAATGAAGCACTCATCGAAGTGCGCAACATGGCGTCCAAGGGTAAGAAAGTCATGTTCGTTGGCACAAAGCGTGCGGCAGCCAAGGTGATTGCCGAGCAAGCGTCCCGGGTCGGCATGCCCTATGTGGATCAGCGCTGGCTGGGCGGCATGCTCACCAACTACAAGACCATTCGTCAGTCGATTAAGCGCTTGATCGATTTGGAAACCGAATCCCAAGACGGCACGTTTGACTTGCTGTCAAAGAAAGAGGCCCTGCTGCGCACCCGCATGATGAATAAGCTGGAAAGCAGTCTCGGCGGTATTAAAGAAATGGGCGGTCTGCCCGACGCAATTTTTGTTGTCGATGTGCAGCACGAGCATATTGCCATCACCGAAGCAAACAAGCTCGGTATCCCGGTGTTCGGTGTTGTTGACACCAACAGTGACCCCGCGGGCGTAGATCACGTGATTCCTGGCAACGACGACGCGATTCGCGCTATCCGCCTCTACGTATCTGCGGTCGCGGATGCGATTGCCGAAGGCAAGGCCAATGTTGCTACCGACGTAGATCCAGACGAATTTGTGGAAGTGCAGGAAGCTGCTGCGCCAACGGCTGAAATTTCTGAAGCAGTAGCGGCCAGTGTGAACGAAGCATTCGCAGCCGAAGACGAGGCGAAAGCAGCAGAAGCAGCTGCCGAGGCCACTGAAGCCGAAGCCGGCAGCAACACTGACGCGGACAAGGAGTAGGACATGGCAATCTCAGCGGTAATGGTCAAAGAGCTGCGTGAGCGTACGGGGCTTGGGATGATGGACTGTAAAAAGGCGTTGGTGGAAGCCGATGGCGATATGGACAAAGCCATCGAAGAGCTGCGCCAGAAGAGTTCTCTGAAAGCGGCTAAAAAAGCGGGCCGGACGGCGGCAAATGGCCTACTTGGCGTCAAGGTTGCTGAAGACGGCACCCGTATGGCTATGGTTGAAGTGAACATAGAGACCGATTTTGCAGCGAAAAACGAAAAGTTCATCGCTTTCGTCAGCAAAGTGGCCCAGACCCTGTTTGACCACGGTGACATGGCCGCAGTTTCTGAATCGTTGAACGCAGAGCGTGAAACGCTGGTTCAGGAAATCGGCGAAAATATGACCATTCGCCGAGGCCAAGTGGTTGAGTCCGCCGAGGGCGCACTGAGTTACTACATGCACGGCGATCAGCGTCGTGGTGCCATCGTGCAACTCACGGCGAAATCTGACGAAGTAGGTCGGGATTTGGCCATGCACGTCGTTGCCATCAACCCGATGGTCGTGAAAAGCGAAGACGTGTCTGCGGATGTGCTCGACAAAGAGCGCGAAATTTACTTGTCTCAGGCTCAGGACAGCGGCAAGCCTGAAGAAATCGTCGCCAAGATGGTTGAAGGTAGGGTCAAAAAATACCTGGCGGAAGTCAGCTTGCTGGACCAGCCATTCGTCAAAGACGGCAACACGAAGGTTGGCGCGCTGGTCAAGCAAGCTAACACCGACGTCGTGCAATTTGTGCGTTACGAGGTAGGAGAGGGCATCGAAGTCGAAGAATCCGATTTTGCTGCTGAGGTTGCCGCTCAGCTTGCAGTCAGCGAGTAGCGTCTTGCCCCGATTACTGCTGAAACTCAGTGGCGAGGCCTTGGGTGGCGACGCCGGCCAAGGTATCGATCCTACGGTATTGGGGCATTTTTGCCGTCAGATAAAGGGTGCGGTTGACGCCGGCATTGAGCTTGGTGTGGTACTTGGCGGGGGCAACCTGTTCCGTGGTGCGGCCCTTTCCAAAGCGGGCATGGATCGTGTGGTGGGCGACCGGATGGGCATGCTGGCAACCATCATGAATGCGTTGGCCCTGGGTGATTTTCTGACCCGGGAAGGCATCGCCAATCAAGTGTATACCGCCACCGGCATTCCCGGGATCGCACCAGCCTACGAGCGCGATCAAGCCCTAGCAGCCATGGTTCAAGGTAAGGTGCTCATTTTGAGTGGTGGTACCGGCAACCCTTTGTTTACGACCGATACCGCGGCTTGCCTGCGCGGGATTGAGTTGCGCGCGGATGCGGTGCTCAAGGCCACGAACGTCGACGGCGTATACTCAGCGGATCCGAAAAAAGATCCGTCAGCCACGAGGTTTTCGCGCATAACCTTCGATCAGGTGCTGCAACAGCAACTGGGCGTTATGGATCTGACGGCCATGGTGCTGTCTCGCGAAAATCAGATGCCCATCGTTGTTTTTGACGTCAATGCAGACGGTGCGCTGGTCGCGATCAGCCAAGGCGTGGATATCGGAACCCGGGTTGAGAACTAACGATCTAAACCCGACGAAATAACCGACAGGTTGCGATATCACAGGCACAGCGGCTGGCGTCCCAGCTCCCTACTGCCTATGATCGCCTAAGTCCTAACACACGCACATCAAGTGACAGTTCAATGAAATGGGGAAGTACTCGTGATTGATGAAATTTTGCAGGATGCAGATGAGCGGATGGGTAAGACGCTGGATGCGCTAGCCAATACGTTTGGCAAGATTCGCACCGGTCGCGCTAATCCAGCACTTTTGGACGGTATCACCGTCGACTACTACGGTGTCGCGACTCCTCTCAATCAGGTTGCTTCGGTTTCGGTAGAGGACGCTCGCACCTTGCTGTTGGCGCCTTGGGAACGACCCCTGGTCGTTGAGATTGAAAAAGCCATCCTGCGCAGCGAACTGGGAATCACGCCCGTGAATAATGGTGAAGTGGTTCGGCTTCCACTACCGCCTCTGACAGAAGAAAATCGGCGAGATCTGGCGAAACAGGCGAGAGCAGAGGCGGAAAACAGCCGTATTTCCATTCGTAATATCCGACGTGACGCCATTGCGGACATTCGCGAACTGGTGAAAGAAAAAGAAGCCTCTGAAGACGACGCCCGCCGAGGTGAGGACCGGGCCCAGGAGTATACCGACCGGCGTGCGGCAGAAGTCGACAAGGCGCTGGCAGCGAAAGAATCGGAACTGATGGAAATCTAAAGGTCGATACGCTTTTCATGCAAGATTCACCGCAAGATTCAAGTCAGTCTAAGTCCATGGCGGGCGTGCATTCTGTGACTCGCGAGTCCTCGCCCGCGACGTTGGGGCTGCAGGAAGACGATGGAATTCCTGAGCATGTGGTGATAATCATGGACGGCAATCACCGTTGGGCGAGTGCGCGGCATTTGCCCGGAGCTGCCGGACACAGGGCCAGTGCAAAGCGCCTGCGGCCTATCGCTGAGGCCTGTGCCGAGCTGGGTGTTACCAGTTTGACGGTATTTGCCTTTAGCACGGAAAACTGGCAGCGACCGAATGCAGAAGTCGGGCTGCTCATGGATCTGATGCGTCATGTGATGCGCACGGAAATTGATTACCTTCACCAGCAGGGCGTCCGCTTACGGGTGATTGGCGAACGGGAGCAGTTTGCCGAGGATCTGCAGCAAATGATGGCGGACTGCGAGGCGTTAACCGCCCAAAACACACGTTTGAATTTGTCAGTCGCCGTCAATTTCGGCGGTCGATGGGATATCGTTAACGCTGCCAAGCAATTGGCGCAGCAGGCGGTAGATGGCGATCTAACGCTTGAAGACATCAACGAGGACCGCTTTTCCGGTGCGCTGAGCTTGCAGGGTTTGCCTGAGCCAGACTTGTTGATCCGCACGGGCGGTGATTACCGTATCAGCAATTTCTTGCTTTGGGATTTAGCCTAC
>JAACDS010000233.1 GCA_009936895.1 Pseudomonadota bacterium | reverse complement strand
GCCCTTTGTGCGCATTACCCGACGCTGAGCCCCAGCGCCATTGTGGGCCATCAAGAAATCGCCCCAGGGCGCAAGCAAGACCCTGGCCCCTGCTTTGATTGGGCTCGTTTGCTGGTGCCCCTGCATCGTCGGCTAGTCTGATTGCGCAAATTTTTAAGCACGAGTGAAAGGAGTGAGTGAGTGAAACATCCAGACCTGCAAGGTTTTGATGCTGAAGAACAAGAAGAATGGCTGGATGCGCTCGAAGGGGTTTTGAAGCGTGAAGGTGTAGCGGCGGCTTCCGCTTTGCTGCAAAGCTTGGCAGGGCGGCTCACGCGAACCGGTGCCAGCTTGCCATTTGCGGTGTCGACTCCCTATCGCAATACCATCCCCTCCGCTGACGAAACGCCTATGCCTGGTGATCTGTTCATGGAGCGCCGTATCCGCAGTCTGATCCGTTGGAATGCCCTGGCAATGGTGGTGCGCGCCAACCGCCGCCCCGGCGATCTGGGCGGACATATCTCCAGTTTTGCTTCTTCTGCGACACTCTACGATGTTGGCTTCAATTATTTTTTCCGGGCGCCGGAGCCTGCCGAGGCCGACGGCGATGTCACGCGGTCTGGCGACTTGGTCTATTTTCAGGGCCATGCGTCTCCGGGTATCTACGCTCGTTCCTTTTTGGAGGGGCGTCTCAGCGAAGATCAGTTGGATAATTTTCGTCGTGAAACCGGCAGTGACGGGCTGTCATCCTATCCCCACCCGTGGCTGATGCCAGACTACTGGCAGTTTCCCACGGTCTCCATGGGACTGGGGCCCTTGCAAGCGATTTACCAAGCCCACGTCATGAAATACCTCGATTCGCGAGGCTTGGTCGAAATGGGCGATCGCAAGGTGTGGGCGTTTCTCGGCGATGGCGAGTGTGACGAGCCGGAATCTCTTGGCGCGCTGTCCTTGGCCGGTCGCGAAAAACTCGACAATCTGATCTTTGTTGTTAACTGCAATCTTCAGCGCCTGGATGGGCCCGTGCGTGGCAACGGAAAAATCATCCAAGAGCTGGAAGGTTACTTCCGGGGTGCCGGCTGGAATGTCATCAAAGTCGTCTGGGGCCGGCATTGGGACCCACTGTTTGCGAAAGACGGTCAGGGTTTGATGCAACGCGCGATGGACGCCACCGTGGACGGTGAGTATCAAAACTTCAAAGCGAAGGGCGGAAAGTACGTGCGGGATAATTTTTTCGCCAAGGATCCGGAACTGCTGCAGATGGTGGAGCATCTCAGCGATGACGACATCTACCGGCTTAACCGTGGCGGGCACGATCCGTACAAAGTGTATGCGGCCTATCATGCGGCGATGAACCATACCGGTCAGCCTACGGTGATTTTGGCTAAAACCGTCAAAGGCTACGGCATGGGGGATGCCGGAGAGTCGGAGAATACGACGCATCAGGTGAAAAAACTCGACCTCGATGAGCTGAAATATTTCCGTGATCGCTTTGACGTGCCCTTAAACGATGAGCAGCTGCTGGATGTTCCCTATTACCGACCCGCAGCAGATAGCTCGGAAATGCAGTATCTGCGCCAAAGCCGAGAGAGGCTTGGTGGCTTTATGCCCCGCAGGCTGGTCGATCAGCAAACTCTCACCGTGCCTGAGCTGTCAGTGTTCAAGGCCCAGATCGCCGGCACCGGTGAGCGGGAAGTCAGCTCCACCATGGCTTTCGTGCGCATTTTGGCGACGCTGCTGCGAGACAAAAATCTAGGCAAACGCGTGGTGCCTATCGTGCCGGATGAAGCACGCACCTTTGGCATGGAGGGTATGTTCCGCCAGCTGGGTATTTATTCCTCTGAGGGACAGCTCTACGAACCCGAGGATTCCGATGAGTTGGCCGCGTACAAAGAATCGAAATCCGGTCAGGTCCTGGAAGAGGGCATTAACGAAGCGGGGGCGTTTGCGGCATGGATGGCGGCTGCCACCTCTTACTCAACCCATCAGTACACGTTGCTGCCGTTCTACATTTATTACGCTATGTTCGGCTTTCAGCGCGTTGGTGATCTGGCATGGGCAGCAGGCGATCTGCAAGCCAAGGGATTTCTGCTGGGCGGTACGGCTGGCCGAACGACGCTCAATGGCGAGGGGTTGCAGCATCAGGATGGCCACTCCCACGTGCTGGCGGCCACCGTACCCAACTGCATCAGCTATGACCCAGCCTATGCCTTTGAGTTGGCCGTGATTATTCGGCGCGGGCTGGAGCATATGTACGTCGAGCAGGCCCCCGTGTACTACTACCTAACGCTGATGAATGAAGCCTATCAGCATCCTGCGATGCCAGAAGGCGTCGAGGCCGATATCGTCAAGGGGATGTATTTGCTGGAAACGCTGGGAGAGGCGTCGGCACCCAAGATCCGGCTTCTGGGCAGCGGTGCGCTGTTGCCAGAGGCCCGTAGCGCCGCCCAGCGGTTGGTGGATGACTTCGGTCTTCAGGTGCAGGTCTACAGTGTCACCAGTTATACCGAGCTGGCTCGCAATGTGCAGGATCATCAGCGCGATGTGCTGCTGGACGGCGAGAACATATCGGTGCAGTGCCACGTCAGCAATCTGCTGAACGATAATGATTGGAGCGATGCGCCAGTGGTCGCAGTATCCGACTACGTGAAATCACTACCAGAACAGGTGCGCGGCGCCATCGATTCGTCTTTTCGAGTGCTTGGAACCGATGGCTTTGGGCGCAGCGATACCCGCGAACAACTGCGTGCGTTTTTCGAGGTCGATCGTCGTTTTATTCAGTACAGTGCGTTGAGTGAGCTGGTGGCGGCGGGACATATGCAGCTTGATTTGCGTGATGTGCGCGAGCAGTTGGGTATTGATACCCATAAGCCGAATCCGCGCCAGCACTGATGCGGCGACAAAATATCCGCGCTGGGAAACAGCGCCGCTACATGTTTGAGGAAATGGTTTGAACATTGTTTTGCCAAGCTTAGGCGATATAGATGAAGTCGAAGTCACTGAGATTTGTGTGGCTGTCGGGGACGTGGTGGGTGCAGAAGATTCCGTGATTGTCATTGAGTCCGACAAGGCGTCTATGGAAGTGCCGGCGGGTCATCAGGGCACCGTGACAAAACTCCATATCAGCGTTGGTGACATGCTGAGCGAGGGGGCAGTCATCGGCAGCCTATCGGAATCTGAGGAGGCAACAACGGCTGAATCCGCCGCGGAACCAGCACCCCAAGATGCCCGCGTGGAATCGGAGCCAGAGCAATCCCCCAACGATGCCATTGTTGCGGCCCCCGCCGGTGGTCAGCAGACGGTGCAGATTCTCGTGCCGGATTTGGGTGATATCGAACAGGTGGAAGTCATCGAGGTGGCGGGGCAACCGGGTACTGTGGTCAGCCCTGGGGACTTGTTGGTGGTCTTGGAATCCGACAAGGCTTCCATGGAAATTCCCATTGAAGTCAGCGGCATGCTGCTGGAAATCAATGTGGCCGTGGGTGATCAGGTCAGCGCGGGTAGTTTGTTGGCCTTGGCGCGGCTTGACGCGCCACAGCAGCCCCCGACAGAAACGGCTGCTCAACTCGAAACTGCACCTCAACCGGTGCCGTCGGCGAGCCCAGCCACCGAGGCCAAGCCGCCGCAAGACTCGTCTCCAAGCCAGTCTCGGCGATCTGGCGGTGACGCTACTGTATACGCAGGCCCCGCGACCCGCCGCCTAGCCCGGGAAATCGGCGTGCCACTGAAGCAGGTGCTGGGTAGCGGCAACCGCGGTCGCGTCACCAAGGACGACGTCAAGGCGTGGGCGAAAGCAAAACTGAATCAACCGGCAAACTCGCCAAGCTCTAGCAGTTCGGCCTTGCCCGCACTCCCCGAAGTGGACTTCACGAAATTCGGTTCGGTAGAAGAAGTACCGCTCAGCCGGATTCAAAAACAGGTCGCGGCGAATATGCATCGTTCCTGGGTGAATATTCCGCATGTTACTCAACACGCCCAAGCCGATATTGACGATATGGAGCTGTTCCGGCAGAGCATGAAAGCTGAAGCTCAGACCCGTGGGGTCAAGTTGTCGCCGCTGCCCTTCATCATCAAGGCAGTCTGTCACGCGCTGGCCGCGCACCCCAAGTTGAATGGATCGGTCAGCGCCGATGGCGAAAACCTAGTGTTCAAGCACTACATAAACGTCGGTATCGCGGTGGATACGCCGGAGGGCTTGGTGGTGCCAGTGCTACGCGGGGCTGATCAGTTGGGTATCTGGGCCTTGGCGGAAAAGGCTCAAGAGTTGGCAGAAAAAGCCCGCACTAAAAAACTGGCCTTGGACGACCTCAGCGGTGGTACGTTTACCATTTCCAGTTTGGGCGCGCTCGGTGGCACCGGGTTCACGCCCATCATCAATGCGCGAGAAGTGGCCATTTTGGGCGTTGGGCAGTCTGGGGTGCAGCCGGTTTGGCGAGGTGAAGGCTTCGAACCTCGGTTGCAATTGCCGCTGAGTTTGTCCTACGACCATCGGGTGATTAACGGCACCGACGGCGGTCATTTTATGGTCACGCTGGCAGAACTGCTTGGCGATATAAGGTTGTTGACGCTTTAGCCTCAGCTAGGCGTTTCCTCGCGCTTTTCTGGGCCGCGCCACTGGGGCTCGGATTGGCCTTGCATTAATAGCCTTGCCAGGACAAAAAAGAAATCGCTGAGCCGGTTGAGGCATGCGCCACTCTGCTGCAATCGCGTGATGTTCTCAGGAGCAAGGTCACTCTCCCACGCAGTGATTGCCGCCCAGAGATCGGTTTCTGCCCGGCGACAGATGGTGCGGCACATGTGGGCATGTGCAGCAGCCAGATTGCCTCCGGGAATTACAAATTCTTTCAGAGGCGGCAGCCGATCATTCAACGTTTCGGTATCCGACGTGACTGTAGCCAATCCCGCCGCAACGGTAGGGGTGTCGTAATCGCCGGCCATGGCCAGTACCGCACCGATGTCGAACATCAGTTGCTGGTTCTGGGCCAGCATGTCGTCGAATTCTGACGACGCCACATGACAGCGCAGCAAACCGATGGCGCTGTTCAGTTCGTCGGCGCTGCCCAGGGAGCGCACCCACGGGTCTGCTTTGCTGACCCTGATGTTGGTCGCAAGCCGGGTTTGGCCTGTGTCACCGTTGCGCGTCGTGACTTTGGTAATGCGTGATGTGTCGTTGGTCATAAGTGCCTAGAGTTTGAGCTGCACAGGCATAGTGCTAACCTGCGAGGAATTATCAACCCGTGTCACTCGGGTTTGTTCGTCATCCATGCCGCATTATCGTGGCCAAAGCGCGGGAAACAATATGCCTTCATTTGATGTGGTGTCCGAAATGGATTTACATGAAGTTCGCAACGCTGTGGATCAAGCAGCTCGCGAACTCAGTACCCGATTCGACTTTCGTGGAAT
>JAACDS010000232.1 GCA_009936895.1 Pseudomonadota bacterium | reverse complement strand
GTACCTGCGGCTTCTGCATCGTTGGATTCAACGGCGCCGTGTACACGTTTGATGTAGGTACGAACCATGGATCGTTGACTTGCGTTATGCGCCCGGCGCTTTTCCGATTGCTTTGCGCGCTTGCGTGCTTGTGGACTGTTAGCCAAGGTAGCTCCTCGTAGGGACCAAAAAAATGAGGCCGGAGGATGCCGCCGCGTTGCGAAGATGTCAACCGCCCAATATCGAGAGGATGTTTCAATCAGTCAGCCCAGTACCAACACTCCAGACGATGAGGCGGATCAAGCACCGTTGAACCGACGCGCCGGTACGGTAGCTGGCATGACGTTTTTGTCGAGAGTCAGCGGTCTGATACGAGATGTGGTGCTTGCCTATCTGTTCGGTGCATCCGCCGCTGCTGACCTGTTCTTCGTTGCATTCCGCATACCGAACTTCTTCCGTCGCCTCTTTGCGGAAGGTGCCTTCAATCAGGCCTTCGTGCCGGTGCTGATGCAATACAAGGCCGAAGGCCCGGCCGCTCTGCGTTTGTTTTTGGCCCAGCTCTCCGGTGTGTTCTCTCTCACACTGACTGCAGTAGTAATTGCCGGTATCGCCCTGGCGGGACCGCTGTCTGCCTTGTTCGCACCGGGATTTTTGGATCAGCCCCAACGTTTTGCCCAGCTGTCGGAGCTGGTGAGAATTACCTTCCCCTATTTGGGGCTGATCTCACTGACCGCCTATGCCGGTGCGCTGCTAAACGCCCATGGCAGATTTGCCCTGCCTGCCTTTACGCCGGTGATGCTGAATGTGGTGCTCATCCTGGCCGCGCTGCTTGCCCTGAACGGTGCATTGAACGAAGAGCCCATCGGTATTTTGGCTTGGGGCGTTCTGATCGCCGGGATTGTTCAATGGCTGATGCAACTGCCGGCACTTATACGCCTGAATTTGCTGCCAAGGCCTAAGGTGAGTACCCGCCATCCGGGTGTTCGTCAGGTGGGTAACCTACTCTTGCCCGCGGTTTTTTCCGCATCGGTAGGCCAAATCAATGCCTTGGTGAACACGATGATTGCCTCCACCTTAGCCACGGGAAGTATTGCTTGGCTGTATTACGCCGATCGCCTGCTTGAGCTGCCCGTCGGTCTTATCGCTGTGGCGCTCGGCACGGTTATGTTGCCGCATCTGTCGCGGCTGGTGACGGAAGGTGATTCCGGCGGATTCCTGCGTACCGTGAATTGGGGCTTCGGCTTGGGTCTGATGCTCGGGCTGCCTGCTGCCATTGCCCTGTATCTGATGTCCGAGCCGCTGTTAGCGTTTTTGTACATGACCTTTGCCGGTAGCGCCATGACAGGTCACGACGTGGTCATGGCAGGCCAGGCGCTGGAAATGTTTGCCATCGCTCTGCCCGGATTCGTTCTGGTGAAAGTGCTGGCCCCGGCATTTTTTGCACACCAAGACACCCGAACTCCGTTTCGCTATGCGGTGATTGCGGTGGTGGTGAACCTGACTGGCAGTCTGGCCACCTTTCAGTGGCTGGGTCATGTGGGCTTGGCCTTGGCCACCGCCCTGTCCGCCTGGACTCAAGCGAGCTTGCTCTATTTGGGCCTCCATCGGCGCGGTTGGATCAAATTCGATAGGAAGGTGACCTTTGTCTTAGTGCGCACGCTGATCGCCTGTGGAGTTTTGGTTCTGGGTCTGACCCTTGGCATGACGCAAACGGATCTGGCATCGGGACAGTGGCTTGAGATGGCGGGAAGCGACCGAGCCATGCAGGTGCTGCTGACCTGTTTCGTGGGTGTGATGGGCTATGCTCTGACCCTATTTTTGCTTGGCGTCCGCCCGCGACATTTTCTGGCGGCCACTGACTAAGGGACCGGCATCTGCCTATAATCTGCTATGGAAATCATCAACGGACTTCACAACCTACGCCCACGTCACCGTGGCTGCGTTCTTACCGTTGGCAACTTCGATGGGTTGCATCGCGGCCATCGTGCGCTGATCGATGCGCTTTGCGATAAAGCAGAAGCCTTGGGCGTACCCAGTATGCTAATGACCTTCGAGCCCCAACCGAGAGAATTTTTCGCCGGCACAAAGCTGCCGGCGCGACTGACCCGATTTCGTGAAAAAGTGCATCTATTGAGCCAGACAAGACTGGACCGTCTGCTGTGCCTGCCGTTTAACGAAAAAACCGCGAATATTGAGGCGAAATGGTTTGCCAAGGATTTTATCGTAGACCTTGCGGATGCCAAGCATGTGGTGATCGGGGACGACTTTCGTTTTGGCCGAGGTCGTGAAGGCGATTTTGCTTTGTTTGAACGATACGGGCGTGAGTTCGGCTACGAGGTCAGTGCCATGTCGACTCTATTACAGGACAAGGATCGTATCAGCAGTACCCTGATTCGCCAGACCCTGGCGGCCGGGGACTTCGCTGGCGCGACCCTAATGCTGGGACACGAATACTTCATCATGGGCCGGGTCGTTTACGGGCGTCAGTTAGGGCGTCAGCTGAATGTGCCAACAGCCAACATCAGGCTGCAACGCTATCGCGCTGCCCTTGAGGGTGTGTACTGCGTGACCGTTGAAGGGATCGGCGACACAGAGCGCCAAGGCATCGCCAACATCGGTGTGCGCCCGACGGTAGATGGCAAGGAGCCTTTGTTGGAAGTGCATGTGTTCGACTATGCGGGCACCCTCTACGGCAGCTTGATCAAGGTAACCTTCAAACAAAAGCTGCGCGATGAACAAACCTTTGAATCCATCGATGCGCTGAAAACACAAATCGGTTCGGATTTGTTAGAGGCCAGAGATTACTTTGCTGGCCAACGGGTTGATGCTCAAGGCATTAGCAGCCCATGAGTCACGATTCACAGGGGTCCTTAACGCCCGATTTGGACGCCCTCGATCCTTGGCGCTGGCGTTGGCTGTATCTGGCGGCGGCACTGTTTCTTGCTGACCAAGGTACCAAGTGGATCGTGGTGAACGCGTTGGTCTATGGCGAGCGAATACAGGTCTTGCCCTTTTTCGCTTGGGTGCGTTGGCATAATGCCGGCGCGGCCTTTTCGTTTTTGGCTGACGCCGGTGGCTGGCAGCGCTGGTTTTTCGTTGTTTTGGGAGTCGGCTTTTGTGTCTATGTGGCTCGGGAACTGTCGCGGCTGACGCTGGCGGAACGCTGGATGGGCTTGGTCTATGGGCTCATCCTTGGCGGTGCCTTGGGTAATCTGTATGGCCGTCTGGTGAATGGCTATGTGGTGGACTTCATCTTAGTGCACTACGAACGGCATATTTTTCCGGCATTTAACGTGGCAGATTCCGCTTTGTTTTGTGGCGTGGCGATCTGGATTTATCTCATGATTGCCGAAAGTCGGGCGGCGCGAAACGCCTGAAACAGGCCCGTTCTAGGGGATGATAGGCGAGGAGCCTATCCTTGTTAGGGTAAGAAAGAGTCGCAAATCACGCCTTGCAATCGTTTGTCGACAGATCAGACTTCTCGCTTCATTCGCAGCGGCAGATCGTATCTCTCATGTCAGACATCATCGCATCCTCCGACGGACCAAAAGAAACAATACAGATGGGTTCGCGCATCAGTCTGCATTTTGCGCTGCTGATGCCCGGCGGTGAGGAAATCGATACCACGCGCCGGAACAAGCCCGCGTCTCTGACCCTTGGGGATGGGAATCTGCTGCCCGGTTTCGAAGAGGCCCTGGTCGGTCTTGCTGCCGGCGATGATGCACAATTGATTGTGCCCGCAGACAAGGCCTTTGGTGAGCGGGTGGAGGCCAATGTGCGGCTGTTGGCCCGCGCCCTGTTCGCGGATCTGACCAGCGACGAGCCCTTGGAACCTGGTCTGGTCGTGTCGTTTAAAGCGCCGGACGGGGAACTGCCTGGCGTCGTAAAGGCGGTGTACGAAGATACTGTTCAAGTGGATTTTAACCACCCGCTCAGCGGCAGCGACATTACCTTTGATGTATCCATCCTCGCGGTCGAAGCACCCTTGGCAGATAACGCAGCCTCCTAGTCGCTGTCCGGTCTCTGTCTCTATCTCTGGCGCCGGCCCGTCTCGGACGGCTCGTAACGTCCGCATGAGGTCGTCAACGGCCTAAGGTAGCTACGCCCGGCCACATTTAAAACGACTTCCAGGCCTTGGGGCTCTTGGCTAGCTGTACAAAACGTGAAACGACCGTTTTGCCAGTTTGTGGTGCCCGCAGCGAGAAATTCGATGTGGTGTTTGCCGCGAAAGCCTTGCCAGTCCAGCGTGGTGCGTTGAGGGTAGGGGGGTCGGAACAATTGGATGGCATCGTCTACATCTGGCGCTTGATTGCTGTTTCTGTCTAGGACGACGTGAATACCGTGCCGCCATTCGCCCTGGGCGTCGCAGGGTTCCGGGGTAAGCAAGGCATCGGCAGACGCCGGACTTGCGCCGCAGACAAAGACGCTTTGTTGATGAATCATCGCGAGGCTGCGGCCGCCGTTAAGCAGAGATTGCAGGTCTTTGGCATGGGCCGTGAGCGATACACCTTGTCCCGCATTCAGCAGGCTAGGGGCGAACAGAGCGGTGAGGACGGCCAGCAGCCCTAGGGTGACCAGG
>JAACDS010000231.1 GCA_009936895.1 Pseudomonadota bacterium | reverse complement strand
TGGCGACGAAAGCCCCGCAGCCGAATTTCGTGCCCGCGCCTTTCATCACGCCCAATCCGTGCATAGGAACTACGGCGCGTTTCGTCGCACCGGAGCACTGCAATTGGCGCTTAATGACCAAGAGCTGAACAAGCTCCAGCGCATTCAAGCGGTGTATCGGCCGAACGATTCAGTCGATGGCGAGAACGATTGGCTCAGCTTCCAACACTCGGCAGACTTGAACACCGATTCCCAGGTCGAGGCCTTGGGCGGTCTGTATTTCAAGGGCGCCGGCCTAGTGAATCTGCCCTTGCTCTGTCAGGCGCTGCTGAACCACAGCCACATCGAACTGATTGCCGAGGCCAAAGAGCCTCAGGAAAACGAACATTGGGTTATCGCATGCGGCACCAGCAGCCGTGACTACAGTCTGGGGGTGCCCTTGGAGATTGGCAGCGTGTGGGGCCAGCTGGACTGGATCAAACCCACCACAGCGCATTTGCCCGTGCCCATCGTCGGCAACGGCTATGCCATTCCCGGTGAAGACGCCTGGGTCGTCGGCAGCAGCTACGAATATCGTCCCTGGGAACCCGCCCATGCCACCGCGTACAACATCAATGCCAACCGTCGCTTTATTGGAACCGGGGATGTATCGCGGTTGAACTACAAACGCGCTGCCCGATGTGTCTCAAGCGACCGTGACCCCATCATCGGGCGGTTAAGCGAGAGGCGTTGGATCAGCACCGCCCACGGATCACTGGGTACCAGCTCCGCACCGCTGGCTGCCGCCATTATTGCCAGCGACCTGATGGGATGGGTGCCGCCGGTTTCCCGACGAGTACTCTCCTGCGTGGAACCCAGGCGGTTTATCGAGCGTCAGGCCCGACGCGGGGTCAAACGTGTCGGCCCCACATCAGATTGAAGGCGTTTTAAGCGCCCTTGATAACCCGCACGTCGATCACGCTTTCGATGTCGCGAATCGCCTGCAGCAAACCTTCGTCTGGTGCTTCAGACAGATCGATCAGGTTATAAGCCAAATCGTCTCGGCTTTTGTTGATCAGGTCGATTACGTTGATGTTGCGCTCGCCCAGTACCGCCGTCATCTGACCCAACATGCCCGGCACGTTGTGGTTACTGATGGCCACTCGGTAACCGTCTACGGCTTCGAGGCTTACGGCTGGGAAATTGACCGAATTTACGATGCTGCCGGTCTCCAAGAACCGCATCAGCTGATTCGCTGCCATCACTGCGCAGTTCTCTTCGGCTTCGTCGGTGCTGGCTCCCAAGTGAGGCGTCAACATCACCCGTGGGTGATCGATTAAGCCAGGCACTGGGAAGTCGGCAACGTAGCGCCCTAAGTGCTCGCTTTCCAGAGATGCCTTGAGAGCTGCTGCATCCACGATGGGCTGTCGCGCAAAGTTCAACAGCACGCTGCCGGGCTTGAACGCCTGCAGGGCTTCAGCATTGATCATGCCCTGGGTAGCCGGAATCTGCGGTACGTGCAGGGTGACGTAATCCGCGCGCGCAAAAAGACTGGGCAGGTTCTGCATACGCTCAACGTCGGAAGGTAAACGCCAGGCCGCATCCACGGACAGCGCCGGGTCGTAGCCCACCACATTCATACCCAAATCCAATGCCGCACGAGCGACCATGGAACCAATCGCACCAAGACCAACCACACCGAGGGTTTTGCCGATCAGTTCGCGACCTTTAAACTTCTTTTTTTCCGCTTCAACGAGCTTGTTGAGTTCTGCCTCGTCGCTGACATTGACCAAGGAACGCACGTACTGAATACCGCCGAAAACATCACGGGACGCTAACAACATGGCGGTCAGTACCAACTCTTTGACCGAGTTGGCGTTCGCACCAGGCGTATTGAAAACGACGATACCTTCTTGGCTACAAGCCTCGACCGGAACGTTGTTCACACCAGCGCCGGCGCGAGCCACGGCTCGCAGTCCTGGAGTCAATTCGTCAACGGACAGCTTGTGGCTGCGCAGCAGCATGCCATCCGGATTTTCTACATCGGGACCAACGGTGTAGTCGCCGGTAGCAAAGCGTTGCAGTCCAACCGGCGCGATCGCGTTGTAAGTCCTGATGTTGTAAGGGTTACTTTTGTCCATGAGCAGTGCAATTTATGGGGGAGCGGCACGTTAAGCATGCCCTTATGAGATGTCAAGGTGAGGCGCGTTATGTCTATGACAAACTGTGGATTTCCGCGACCAGCTGGGCGGTCGCATTCGCCACTCCGTGCTCGGCCATCGCTGCAGCATAGGCCTCACCGTGCTGGGTCAGATTCGCCAGAGCGGCGAGCAACCTTTCACGAGTCAATTCGCTCTCCTGAACCACCTCGCTCCACCCCTGGCCTAACGCATATTCCGCATTCGCCAGCTGATCCCCACGAGAGCCCCCAACCGGTAAGGGCACCAACAAATTCGGCTTACCCAAGGCCACCCACTCAAAGAGCGCGTTCGCCCCAGCGCGAGAAATCACCACATCCGCGCAGGCCAATAGATCGCCCCAGCCGGTATCGACAAATTCAAGCTGCACATAGCCCGGCTGGCTAACGTCCGAGGTCTTGCCGGCTCCGCACACATGCAGCACAAAAAATCGTTCCGTCAGCGCATCCAGATTATCGCGAATGATGCGGTTCAAACCCTCGGCCCCAAGACTTCCTCCGGTGACGAGCAACACGCGTTGATCCGCGTCGATGCCATAACGCTCTCGCGCCAGATCCGCCGTTCCGGTCAGAAGCGACTC
>JAACDS010000230.1 GCA_009936895.1 Pseudomonadota bacterium | reverse complement strand
CGCTCTCGTTCGGCGCGTGGGAGATTCCTTTTTGGCAGCCTATCAGCCGATTTTTGCTCGCCGCATGCACGTCCCATTTACCGATGCCCAGCGCGACTTCCAGCTCTATCGACGCGGTCGGTACGCAGAGTTCAACTTGGCCATCGACAGAGGAACCAAGTACGGCTTGCAGAGTGGCCGCCGTATCGAGTCGGTGCTGGCATCCTTGCCACCCTTGGTGAAGTGGGTGTACGACTATCAGCCTGAGCGCGGCAGTCGAGAGGCCGCGCTTTCAGATTATTTAAAGCCGAGAGATTGGTTGTACAACAGTCACTTATAGCTAGTACTTTCTGTTGAATCGAGTTATTCAACTACCGTGAGACGGTCCTCGACGTTGAGTACGCTACCGGTCTCGCTCGCCAACCGACTGGCTTTTTCCCGGGCATAGTTCGAGGGCACTCTGCCCTCTAGCGTGACGACGCCCCGTGACGTTGAGACGTTGATTCGCCAACCCTTAACCTCAGGATCGTCCAGCAATCTGAGTTTCACCATGGCGGTGATTTGTGCATCGTCTGTAAATTCACCAGCCGTCCGCTTCGAGCCATCAACATAGGACTGACAGCCAAAACTGACGGTGAGGCTTAACAGGATCCAAGAAAGCGTTCGTATCACGGCGTTGTCCTTGCTATATGGTGGTGGTTGGAGTGGAATCTTGGGCTACAAGGAGAGAAAAATGCAACCAGAACTCGCACTGATCGCATCCGGATTGGCATTTCCCGAAGGCCCCATCGCGCTACCGGACGGCAGTATTGTGTTGGTCGAGATCAAGGCCGGTCGTTTGACCCGCATCCGCGAGGGCAAGGTCGAAAGCGTTGCAGACCTAGGCGGAGGCCCAAACGGTGCGGCTATCGGCCCTGATGGGCAATGTTATGTCTGTAACAACGGTGGCTTTGAGTGGATCGAGCGTGGTGACAAGGTCTACCCGGGTGAGCAACCGGCAAGCTATACCGGGGGCAGTATTCAGCGGGTGAATCTCGATACGGGTTCGGTAGAGACCCTCTACACCCACTGTGACGGGGAGCCGCTGAAGGGCCCCAACGACATCGTTTTCGATGCGCAAGGCGGGTTTTGGTTCACGGATCACGGCAAAAATCGTCCGCGGGAAAGGGATCGTACGGGTGTTTTTTATGCCCTACCCGACGGCAGTCATATCGTAGAAGCGATTTTTCCTATGCACGAGCCCAATGGCATTGGCTTGTCAGCGGACGAAAGCGAACTCTTTGTGGCCGAAACTCCGACTGGCCATCTTTGGGCCTACGCGCTCAGCGCTCCGGGCGTCATCGATAACAGTAAGGCCCGGCGTTTGTTAAACGGGCGCTCTGGGTTCTATATGTTCGATTCGCTAGCGGTGGATGCAAACGGAGATGTGTGCGTCGCTACCCTGATCGATGGCGGTATCACGACCTTGTCCGCGGCCGACGATGCACCAGTGTTCCTGCCCATGCCCGATCGGATCACCACCAATATCTGTTTTGGTGGAGCGGAGTTGAAAACAGCCTTTATTACATTGTCTTCCACAGGACAACTGGTAAGCATGGACTGGCCGACGGGCGGCCTACCCCTGAATTTTCTTAACAAATGAAGCATGAGACCCACAGGACGCGACGACTGGTCTTGCTCTGCATCACCCTGCTCCTGAGCGGTGCTTGTGTCGCCGCCGAGCGTCTGCATCTGATCATTCCTGCAGGCCCGGGCGGTGGTTTGGACGCGACGGCCCGAGCGCTAGGTAACGCCTTGGTAGCGACGGATATCGCGGCAAATGTCAGCTACGAAAACCGTTCCGGCGGCGGTGGCGGTAAGGCCATGGCCTACTTTGTGTCCAGTGGCGACACGCTAAAGAACACACTCTTAGTCAATTCAGCGCCCTTGATTGTTCGGTCTTTGCAGGGCTTGTTCCCCCATTCCTACCGAGATTTAACGCCCATTGCGGGCTTGATCGCCGATCCCGGAGTGATCGCGGTTCGTGAGGAGTCCGAGTTTCAGAGCTGGCGCGATGTTGCCGCCGCGCTGAAGAGTGGGAAGAAACGGGTCTTTGTGGCCGGCGGATCCGTCAAGGGCAGCTTGGATCACATCACCCTGTCACTGCTGGCCCAGGCCGAAGGCATTGATCCACGCCGGGTTCGGTACTTGGCCTATGACGGCGGTGCCAAAGCCCAGTGGGCTTTGTTGAGTGGTGAAGTCGATGTCATGGTCAGCGGGCTAGGCGAAACCTTGGCTGCCCATCGAGCGGGTACCGTCCGCATTTTAGGGGTGACCAACGATCGTGATGACATGGCCGGCATGTCGAGTTTTGCCGAGCAAGGCGTCGACGTCGTGTTCTATAACTGGCGTGGCGTTTTTGCTCCCCGGAATACGAGCGCAGAAAAACGTGCCCAACTGAAGGCTCAGATGACTGCAGTAACCGGTTCGGCGGCCTGGCAGGAACAACTGTCGCGCTACGGCTGGCAGCCGATGTTCTTTTCCGGCGATGAATTCACCGCCTATCTGGCTGAACAGGAGACCTTGCTGACCGATGTCATGACCCGTTTGGGGCTTATTCGACGGCGATCTTTCGATTGCTCTTGGTTGCTCTGTTCGGCTTTGGCGCTGGTTATCTGCTCCTAGTCGCTCAGATTGAATTGGACCCTTGGAGTGCCAGCGATACGATCAACTCCCGTACCTTGCCCCAGATTTACGGCGTCCTGCTCTGCGTAGCCGTGCTCGCATTGGCGTTTGCGCGGCGAAATTCTCAGGGTTCGGCACCAGGCCCTGCAAAGCGAAAGGTGAGGCGCTTGGCTTGGCTTAGCGCGCTGATCTGTTTCTTCATTGTCAGTCTCCTGTGGCTAAACCTGTGGGTGGCGTTAGCCGGTCTGCTGTTTGGAGCCGTGTGGACCATGGGGGAAAGGCGCTGGTCTGTGATTTGGGCCTTGTGCCTAGGCATTCCCTTGGTGGGATTTGTGCTTATCGAGCATGTACTGCTCATGACGATACCGCTCAGCTGATGCTTGAAGGCATTTTAACCGGCATCGCGACGGCCCTGACCCTGCAGAACGTGCTTTGGGTCGCCTTTGGTTGCCTGGCGGGGACCTTGATCGGCATGATGCCCGGACTCGGCCCCATCAGCGCGATTGCGTTGATGATCCCGGTGTCCTACTCCCTCGACCCTACCGGCGGGCTGATCATGATGGCCGGTGTGTATTACGGCGCGGTTTTCGGTGGTTCAACGTCTTCAATTTTGATCAACGCCCCCGGGGTGGCGAGTACTGTCGCTACAAGCTTTGATGGTTATCCGATGGCGCGAGAGGGTCAGGCAGGCCGCGCCTTGGCTATAGCCGCCTACGCCTCGTTTTTCGGTGGCACCGTGGGGGCGCTCATTCTGCTGATGTTTGCGTCCTCTTTGGCCGCAGTCGCGTTGCATATTCAAAGTGCCGAGTACGCGGCCTTAGTGCTTTTCGCCATGACCTGCGTGGTCGTCTTTGCCCAACACAAGGAACGCTTGGCTAGCCTCATTACTTTGTTGCTTGGCTTGATGCTCGGGACGGTGGGTACCGATCCCATGGGTGGTGCTCAACGCCTTACTCTTGGCCTGTTAGAATTGTCTGACGGCATTCCCTTTGTGCTTTTGGTGATGGCGACTTTCGCCCTGGCAGAAGCCTTCCGTCTAGCCCTTGGCGAGCCTCAGGCACCACAAGGCGCATTTTCGATGCGCGACCTGCTGATACCGATGTCAT
>JAACDS010000229.1 GCA_009936895.1 Pseudomonadota bacterium | reverse complement strand
TCAGGGTAGTCGGTCGCGTCGCGGCTATGCGCTTCGTACCATTCGTGTGCCTGCATCTGCTCGGCCAGGCGTGCCTGTGCGTCGCGTGCCTCGGGCAAGGCCTGCACGACTTGCCCATAGGCTCGCTTCAGCAGATTGTATTTGTGGACTCTAAGGTCTGGCGACGGTTGACCTTGAAACCAGTGCTCGAGTGAAATCGGACGCATGCCTAAGCGATACTTGGTTGTACCACCCTGCCACGGGGGGCGCTGCCATGGGAAATTGCCGACAATAGATTGCATGGCCGAATGCTATCAGAGTCTGTGTGAGATGCTGAATTCGGCTATGCCTTATCCAAAAGTAGACGTGCTAGTATTTTGGGCATCTGATGAACGTGTGACTCAAAGGAGCAGATCATGCCCGAAGGTATTGGTTACGGGGCCCCGGTATCCGGGAGCAACGCAAACGCATCAACTCAACGAACGAACGCAAGTGAGAGGGGTGAGGCGCCACGAGAGGAATCTCGTACTCGAGAGGAGGCGCGGCCTCGGCAAGCGACAAGGGCTGAAGGCGGCGTCGACGTACAAATCAGTGAACGTGCTCGAGCAGGCGCAGAGGCGCCGCAAGAACAAAGTGATACCTATGAGGATCCAAGAGCACGCCGTCGAAGTTGATCTCACTTTCCAGACAATAAAAAGCCGCGCATAAAGCGCGGCTTTTTTCTGCCCATGAGATAACGGCATTTAGCCCTGGTTCGGCACATACCAAATTGGTGATGACCAGACCCGCTCTTGAATGGTGGTTTGCAAGTCCTCACGTGGCGTTGCACCGGCACGCAGAGCGTCCCAAGTCGACCAGCGGCAGGTTGGATTTTCCAAGGCGCGAACATAGTAGAAGGCGCGCTGCTCCTCGTTGAAGTCGGGGTCCGTCCAGTTGGCTTTGAGTTCCCCGGCTCCTAAGTTTTCGCTGATTGCACAGTTCGATAAATCTACGCTGGCACCATTATCTGGGCAGCGATGTGTGACTGGATCGACGCTACCACCATCAGAACAGGCGACATCGTAGACCTGTTCGAAAGATTTACCATCGACACTCCAGCCTTTGATAATCTGCAGTCGTTGCAATGCCGCGGAGTTGGGGTCTTGGGCTGCCCAGGCCAGCAGGATAGGGGCGCTGTCGCCCTTGGCCTGTATTTCCGAACCCATGCTGACACCGGCTGCGTAGGCGGCGCTCAGTTCGTCAGCATTCGCCAGGTTGTTGTCAGATAAGCCGTAGCCGGCAAACAGTCGGACTTTCATGCGAGGGCCGGAGGTGGCGAAGGTTTCCTTGCGCCGAAAAGCGTTATAAATCGCTTCTCGCGTATTTTCTTCTGCCCACACACCGGTCAAACCCGACGCGCCCCAAGATTCATAAGCGCCGGAAGCGTATTTCGCGCCGCCGATATCCTTGACTTGGACCCGGCCGGCAGCGGTTACCAGTTCGGCGTCTCCCGCGGACAGGGGTTCCGAGCCACGCAAACCACCATTGCTGTCTAACAAACCAACTTTTGAAAAGTAGTTGTCCTCATCTAAGGAGGCTGCGCCGGTATGCGTATCCGACGCGCCGACGAAGCCAAACTGGTAGGCGTTGGCAATGCCATTGTCTTGCAGCGTGAGACCGCTGCGTAATGCATCTCGTGCATAGGAACCCTTGGGTTCGCTGTAGAGTGTGGTGGCAACTCGAAATGGCATGATTTCGAAGTTCGCCCACTCGTCTTCCGGGGACAATAGGGGGTGGGTTTCAGAGGTACCCTTAACCTGAGTCAATTCAACCAACGGCTCATTGCGAATACGCTGCTGGGCGTAGGCGTTGTCAATGGGTTGGCCGGCCCAGTCCACCATCATAAACATGGCGCCATTGGAGCCATTGGAATTGTGTGGCACGGCCAAGGCTTCAATACCCTGGGCGCGAATTGTGTCCATCCAGTCCCAAAGACCTTCCGGGTTTTGGCTGTGGAATCGCGAAAACGGCATTACGGGCAGTTTATCGGTATCGCGGAAAATGACGTTGCGATGCAGATTGCCCCGTTGATCGGTAGATGAGGTGTACTCGTAGGCGGCAAAGGTAGTGAACTCGCCGGGCTGGTAGTGGGTGTTGGCGGCGGCAATGGTATCTGCCCACGCATTTTTCGCGATGTCATCTAGAATCCGCTGATCGGTTTCGCCGCTGGTTATGCGGTTTAACGTGTCCGGTAGAAATCCGGTGAACGCCTCAACACGGGCCTGCAAACTTCCGGTGTTTAAGTTCTCGGGAGCGTTCAGGTCGTGCAGGCTCTGCACATGAGGTTCTTCAGAGAAGCGAGTTGACGTATCCGCTGCGGCTTTGACCGCGCCCAAAAACATCGCATGATCCGTGACAGCGTAAAAATCCAGCGGCTGTCTTAGCTGGACTTGGAAGCCTGCGGGGTGAGCAATGGCATCACCCTTCGCGTAGCGATAGGCGTCATAAGGGGTGGCCACGGTGCCGAAGGCATAGGCATCGAAGGAATAATCGGTATGCACATGCAGGTCGCCAAAGTAGGCGTTGCGCAGGGCATTTTTGTTTGGTTCTCCGATGATCGTCCCAGAATCTATTTGCAAGGCGGGAGCACTGAATCGCGGTGTCGTGTCCGGTTCACCTTGATTGGCCGCGGGACTACAGGCGCTTAGCGTAAAGGCTAGGCCGAGCAGTAAAGCCCGGGTGCGTTGTCGTGTGTTGTTCTGAGTCTCTCTTAGCATTCGAAACCTCCCCGTTTCTCGTTGCGTTTGATTAAGACGAAAGCGGCGCTCCGCGAGTCTCTGTGGTTAGGAGCATAGCGGAAATTCAAATCTTGTGATGCCCTGCATGCTTGGCGCTGGTGTTTTGATTCGTCAACTTTCAATTGGTGGTTCAAATCCCTATCATTCGCTGCTCGGTACGGTGGCGGATAGACGCCGTGGGATTGTAAGGAACGAGCGTCGGATAGTTTTGAATTTCCCGCGAAAACCATGAAACAAGGAAGGGTGTCATGAAAGACAACTACAAAATCCTCTTAGACGAAAGTGAAATGCCTACCCAGTGGTACAACATCGTCGCAGACCTGCCGGAGCCGCCTCCGCCGGCACTGCACCCGGGTACCCATCAGCCAGCCACTGCAGCAGATTTTGCACCCTTGTTTCCTAAGGCTCTGATCGAACAGGAAATGTCGACAGAACGCTACATCGATATTCCTGGCGACGTGCTCGACGTCTATCGGCTATGGAGGCCCAGCCCGTTGTTTCGGGCACGGCGCCTGGAGAAATTTCTCGATACGCCTGCAAAAATTTACTACAAGTACGAAGGAGTGAGCCCTGCCGGCTCACACAAACCAAACACCGCGGTACCGCAGGTTTGGTACAACGCTCAAGAGGGTATTCGCAAGCTGACCACCGAGACCGGTGCGGGGCAGTGGGGCAGCTCTTTGGCCTTCGCCTGTGCGCAATTTGGTTTGGAATGTGAAGTGTGGCAGGTTGCAGCATCCTACCTGGCCAAACCCTACCGCCGCACAATGATGGAAGTCTGGGGCGGCAAGGTGCACTCCAGTCCATCGCCAGTAACAGAATTCGGTCGTAGCCTGTTGGCTCAAGATGCCGATCATCCAGGCTCCTTAGGCATCGCTATTTCCGAAGCGGTCAGTGAGGCTGTCGAAGATCCGCACGTGCGCTATGCCTTAGGCAGTGTCCTGAACCATGTCTTGCTGCACCAAACCATTATCGGTGAAGAGGCATTGTTGCAGCTTGCCAAGGTGGACGCGGTACCCGATGTGCTGGTGGGTTGCACCGGCGGGGGCTCAAACTTTGGCGGTTTGGCGTTTCCATTTTTGCGGGAAAAACTCGCGGGTCGTATGAATCCCACCATTCGCTGTGTTGAACCTGCCGCTTGCCCAACATTGACCAAGGGTGAGTATCGATATGACTTCGGTGACACCGCAGGTCTGACGCCGATGATGAAAATGCACACGCTGGGCCACGGCTTTATTCCAGAGCCGATTCACGCCGGTGGCTTGCGCTATCACGGCATGGCGCCGCTGGTTTCCCATATATACGAACTGGGCATGGTTGAAGCGATTTCGATTCCACAGAACGAATGCTTCGCCGGTGCCTTAGATTTCGCCCGCATGGAAGGCATCGTGCCTGCGCCTGAGCCAACGCACGCGATAGCGGCCGCCGTGCGCGAAGCTCTGGCCTGCAAAGAATCTGGAGAAGAAAAAGTGATTTTGACTGCGTTGTGCGGCCACGGTCACTTGGACCTCGCGTCCTACGACAAGTACCTCAATGGAGAAATGGTTGACGCAGATTTGTCAGATGACGTGATTGCGCAAGCCATGAAGGCGGTGCCTGTCGTCAACGGCTAGGTCGGGGGCAACGGATTGAATGTTGATCGAGAGAGTATAACGGCTTTAGTACGAGGAGAGACGTAATGTTAAAGCGATGGTACACCCTGGCATTTGCCACGGGAGCAATGAGTATCAGTTTAGCCACAGTGGCGAACGCTGAAGAAACCGCAGAGCGCACCGGCGCGGATGCCATGATCGAAGAAGTGGTTGTGACCGCACGACGCC
>JAACDS010000228.1 GCA_009936895.1 Pseudomonadota bacterium | reverse complement strand
CTGCGGGTGGCAGAGCGTATGTTCGGACTGCGACGCCAAACTCACCTTGCATCGCCAACCTGAGCAACTGATTTGTCATCACTGCAATCTTCGCTTTGCAATACCCGATGTCTGCGAACATTGCGGACAGGGTGATTTGCTACCTGTTGGTATGGGTACCCAGCGTGCCGAAGAAGCCTTGGCCGAGCTCTTTCCCGGGGTATCGCTCTATCGAGTCGATCGCGATACCACCCGCAGCAATCGACAATTAAACGATCAGCTGGAGCGCATACAGCAGGGTAAGCCGTGCATCATGGTTGGCACTCAAATGCTCGCCAAAGGGCATCACTTCCCTGCAGTGACTCTGGTAGCCGTGGTAACCGCCGACGCCGGATTCCTCAGCCCAGACTTTCGTGCCCCCGAGCGCACGGCCCAGCTGATTGTGCAGGTGGCTGGCAGGGCAGGCCGAGCCGAACGCTCTGGGGAAGTGTGGATTCAATCCTACCAACCGCAAAACCCATTACTGCAGCGGCTAATCGACCAAGGCTACAGAGGTTTCGCGCACGCTGAGCTAACCAGCCGAGTCGATGCAGGCCTACCGCCAGCGCAACCTATGGCCATGCTGCGAGCGGAGGCTTTCGAGCCGGCTATGGCGCGAGACTTCTTACAGCAGTGCAAAGCCCAGCTAGGCCATCTGAGCCAAGAGCTCAGTAGCCGAGAGGTATCCGTTCAATTGCTGGGACCTATTCCCGCGCCGATGGCCCGCCTAGCCAAGCGCGCACGCTTTCAACTGATCATCATGGCAACAACCAGACCCTTGCTACATCGGGTACTTGCCGGGCTGGGGCAACCCAAGACCCACGCGAATCTGCGTTGGTCCATAGACGTCGACCCCTACGACGCCATGTAAAACAGCAATGGCCAGCCTCTCTGCCTTCGCCATCAAACCACAGGCGCGCTATAGTGGATGGCGAGCTTGTACTACTTTTAATCGCCACCATCGGATGTGCATGACCAAGGACTTCGCCAATCGCGGGCAATCTGCAAAACCCGCCAAAAAAAGAGCCCGCCCTGCGGCCAAGCCAAGATCGTCCCGAGCAACACCTACCCGCAGCAAAAAAGGCACCAGCTTCCATGGTCCAAGCTTTTCATCCGGCGCAATCTTCGGAGCCATTATCGTACTTCTTGCCGCGTACTTGCCTGAATGGATCGGCACTGAGCCCAGCGTTGCTCGCGAATCAGCCAAAACTTCATCAGTAAAACCAAGGGTCACCTTTGAGTTCCCGGACTTGCTGAAAGACAGCGAAATTCAGGTCGATACGACCGCCTATGAAAGCAGGCCAGCAAATCCCACAGCTAAACCCCCCAGTTTTCGCGTCCAGGCGGCTTCATTTCGCGACGAAGGTGATGCGCATGAGTTACGCGCCAAACTGATTCTGCTCAACTTATCCGCCACGGTTGTGACTGGCACGAGCAGTACAGGCGAGTGGCATCGAGTCATGCTGGGGCCCTTTGAGCGTCGCGTTGATGCCAATCGGGCACTCACCAAGCTACGCGAACAGGGGATTTCGGGAGTCATTTTGCAGTAGTCCCGCAGCCCTTGTTTCCCAAGACAATGGCCGCAATATTGTTTTTTCCGATTGAGAACGCCACCCTTGTGCCATCTTAATCTACCCTTTTACTCAATTCGCCTGAAGTCATTCACTGGCGGCTACACAATACGGGGTCGCTTATGCAAGCTTTTCACGGCACCACTATCTTAAGTGTCCGAAACCAACATCAGGTTGCTGTTGGGGGCGATGGCCAGGTCTCACTGGGCGACACGGTGATGAAAGGCAACGCCATCAAGGTTCGCAAACTGCACCACGACCGGGTCATCGCAGGCTTCGCCGGTAGCACGGCGGACGCGTTCACCCTGTTCGAAAAATTTGAAGCAGCGCTGGAAAAGTACCACGGACAGTTGGCGCGTTCAGCGGTGGAATTGGCCAAGGAATGGCGCTCAGATCGGGCACTTCGCAAACTGGAAGCCATGCTCATCGTTGCCGACGCGACCGCAACGTTGCTCATCAGCGGCAATGGCGACGTTATTGAACCTGAAGCCGGCGTTTTGGCGATCGGTTCTGGCGGCAACTATGCCCGAGCCGCCGCCACAGCCTTAGCGGAGAACACCGAATTCAGTCCCGAGGACGTGGTGCGCAAAGCCATGGCCATTGCTGGCGACATTTGCGTGTACACAAACCATTCACTGACTCTGGAAACTCTGTCCACTGATGCCAAATAACGACTCGCTAACACCCAAACAAATCGCGGCTGAGCTGGATCGACACATTGTCGGTCAGAGCGATGCCAAACGCGCTGTGGCGATTGCCCTACGCAACCGCTGGCGACGCATGCAGCTCGACCCCGAACTGCGCGATGAAGTCAGTCCGAAAAATATCCTGATGATCGGCCCAACCGGTGTTGGCAAAACTGAGATTGCGCGCCGACTGGCCAAGCTCGCCAACGCCCCCTTGATCAAAGTAGAGGCCACCAAGTTCACTGAAGTGGGGTATGTGGGCCGCGACGTCGAGTCCATCGTTCGTGACCTGGCGGATACGGCAGTCAATCTGCTACGTCAGGACCAGATGCAGGAAGTCGCCAGTCAGGCTGGCGATCGGGCCGAGGAGCGAATCTTAGACGCCTTGTTGCCACCGCCACGCAACACTGACGGAACAGCAGAATCCGCCGTAAGCTCGACCCGCCAGATGTTCCGCAAAAAGCTACGTCAAGGCGAGCTGGACGACAAAGAGATCGATATTGAACTTGAGCAGATTGCGGTTGGGGTCGAAATCATGACACCTCCCGGTATGGAAGAAATGACCAGCCAACTGCAAAACATGTTTTCGAATTTGGGTCAGGGCAAAAAACAAGAACAGCGCTTGAGCATTAAGGAAGCCCGCAAACGACTGCAAGATGAAGAAGCCGGCCGCCTGATCAACGAAGAGGAAATTCGCAGCAAGGCGGTAGACGCCGTCGAACAAACCGGCATCGTCTTTATCGACGAACTGGACAAGGTCGCCAAACGCTCTGAAACCTCCGGCACCGACGTGTCCCGAGAGGGAGTGCAGCGCGACCTACTACCGCTGATCGAGGGCTGCACGGTCAGCACCAAGTATGGAGCCATCAGCACTGATCATATTTTGTTCATCGGTTCCGGTGCGTTCCATTTGGCCAAACCATCAGATCTGATTCCGGAGCTGCAAGGTCGCCTGCCGATTCGGGTAGAGCTGCAAGCGCTGACTCCCGACGACTTTCGCCGCATCTTGACCGAGCCAAAGGCGAGCTTATGCGAGCAATACCAAGCACTGATGGCCGCCGAGGACGTGTCACTGGAATTCGATGCCGACGGTATCGAGCGTATTGCCGAACTGGCCTGGCAGGTGAATGAAGGTACGGAGAACATCGGCGCGCGACGCCTGCATACCGTCATGGAGCGCCTGTTGGAGCCCCTATCTTTTGCTGCCGATGAACATGCTGGCGAGCATATTTTGATCAATGCAGACTACGTGAATACACATTTGAGCGATCTGGTTAGTGCCACCGATCTCTCACGGTTTATTCTGTAACCCTATGCAACCGCCCAAGCACATCACGTACCACAAGATCGCCCATACCCTCGAGCTGCAGTGGGATACCGAGCAGTACCAAATTCCAGCGGAGCTGCTGCGGGTCTATTCGCCATCGGCGGAGGTACGAGGGCATTCTGCAGATCAGCGCACCCTGCAGACTGGTAAAAAGAACGTGGGCATTCGGCAAATAGAGCCCGTCGGGAACTACGCCATTCGCATCACATTCGATGATGGCCACGACAGCGGCATCTACGCCTGGGCCTATCTGCAGGAAATGGGGTCTCAACAGGATCGCTTCTGGCAGGACTATCTGCTGGAACTCAAGCAAGCCAATGCGTCCAGACTGCCCAATATCCCCGTCAGCCAGTGGACGCCCAAATAGCGTCCGAGCCCGAAGTTTGGAACTTGACAAGGCGGATGGGAACCAAAGCTGCATCCGCGCTATAGTTCGCATCCAGCCAAGCACAAGACCTGCAGCGATGACCGAGTCCGTCGATACAGACCGTTCGAAACCAGAAAAAGACCAAGTCAACTTCGGCTTCGAAAACGTCTCACCCGCTGAGAAAACCCGGAAAGTTGGGGACGTATTCAAAGCCGTCGCTGGCCGTTACGACCTCATGAACGATCTGATGTCGCTGGGTACACACCGCCTGTTCAAACGTATGGTGCTGCAAATGTCCGGCGTTCGCGAAGGCCATCACGTACTTGACCTGGCCGGGGGTACCGGCGACATGGCAGCACTGTTTGCCCCTGTCGTCGGGGAACAGGGTCGGGTTGTTTTGACCGACCTGAACAGGCCTATGATGCAGGTCGGCCGCAATCGATTGTTAAATCAAGGTCTGGCGCAGGTGCAATTTTGTCAGGCACCAGCCGAGACATTGCCATTTGCCGATGAAACATTCGACTGTGCCTGCATCAGCTTTGGCATTCGCAACTTCACAGACAAAGATCAGGCCCTTGGCGAACTGCTACGGGTTCTAAAGCCCGGTGCACCGCTATTGGTGCTGGAATTTTCGAAACCTACAGACCCGGTTCTCGACACCGCGTATCGCGCCTTTCAGGCGTTATGGCCACCCGTCGGTAAACTGCTGGTGGGTGACGCTCAGCCCTACCAGTATTTGGTAGAGTCCATCCGTATGCACCCGAATCAAAAAACGCTAAAGCAGATGTTCGAAGACGCCGGATTTGTAGACGCCGACTTTCACAATCTCGTGGGCGGCATCGCGGCGATTCATCGAGGGATGAAACCCGAGACCGGCACAACTCGCTGACGTTGATGCGTGACGGCACAGACACTTTCCTGCTTGGGCTGAGACGCCTGATTGCCCAATTCAGTGAGCAGGCCCTGACTCTCGATCCCCAGACTGCACGACAGTTCGAGGCATTCGCCGGGCAGGTCATAGAAATTCACTGCCTGGAACCAGATCTGACATGGCATCTCGTGCTGGCCAAGGATCATGTTGATTTACGAATCGGGCCCGGGAGCAAACCAAACGTCGCAATCACCGGCAGCCCCAAGGCACTGTTGCAAACCCTGCTCACCGGCCGAAGTACGGATCCCGTTGAGATTGACGGTGACGCAACTCTGCTGATGCAACTTCAGGCTCTGACCAGCGCCTTTAGTCCTGACTTGGTGAAACCTTTAGCAAATGTTATCGGCAACGATAAGGCCCAGCGCGCAGCCGCCTTGCTGGAGCTTGGCGCCGCCACATTGAACGAGTTGTTCAGCAGTTCAGGTCGTGAGGCCCAGGAAAAAGCCCAGTCTTACATGGCGGCCCGTTACTCTACCGAACCAGAAGCCGATCAGCTGCACGACCGAATAGACCAACTTCGGCTGCGAGTGGATCGGCTACAGGCAAAGCTCGGCCAATACGAACACCAAGGCATCAAAGACTGATGCCCCTGTCGACTCTGCGCTACCTGCTGGGACTGGCTGGTGTGTTTCTGCGCTTCCGGTTACATCATCTGATTCCAACCCAGCACATACCCAGCCCAATGACCCGAGGGCTGTTGACCGTGCTGAGGCTTGTCCTACCTGCCCCCAAGGATATGCCGGCTCAGCTGGCGGCGGCATTGGCATCTCGAGGACCGGTGTACATCAAGCTAGGACAATTACTGTCCACACGTCCCGATATTTTTGGTCACGCAATTTGTCAGGGTCTGGCGCAACTCCAAGATCGCGTGCCACCGTTTGCAGAGCGAGACGCCATGGAGATCATTCAGCAATCCTTGGGGGAACAGGCGCTGCCGGCGTTTGAGCACATCGAATCCCGGCCCATCGCCAGCGCTTCCATCGCACAGGTGCACGGTGCCCAATTGGTCACAGGTGAAGCCGTTGTGATCAAGGTGGTTCGGCCCCATATCGGAAGCCAAATCCGCCGTGAGATGGGCGCACTGATCGAGCTGGCAGAATGGTTGGCTGGGCGTCTGCCCATTCTTCAACAACTGCACCTGCAACAAATCATGCGTGACCAACTGGTCGTAATGCTGGCAGAGCTGTCGATGTTTTTGGAGGCGCGCAATCAAATACAGCTGCGACGCAATTTCGCGGATTCGCCCCTGCTCTTCGTTCCCCGGCTCTACCCTCGGTTCACCCGAGAAAACCTGCTGGTGATGGAGCGTATTGACGCCCCCTCCATAGGCGAGCTGGATCGGCTTCGCGAGGCTGGAGTCGACTTCAAAGTGTTAGCACACAAGGGCGTCGAAACGTTTTTCACACAAGTTTTTGATGACAATTTTTTTCATGCCGATATGCATCCCGGCAATGTTTTCGTCGACATCACCAACCCCAACGACCCAAGATGGATCGCCTTAGATTGCGCCATCATTGGCAGCTTGAGCGAGTCCGACCAGTCCTATATCGCACAGAATCTGATCGCATTCTTTGCTCGAGACTACCGACAAATCGTCAACCTGCACCTGCGCTCCGGCTGGATACCAGCAGACACCGACGCCGATGCCTTTGAGCAAGTGATTCGTTCGGTATGCGATCCCATCTTTGCCAAGCCACTCAGCGAGATATCCTTCGCGGCGTTTATGACGGAGCTGCTGGAGGCAGCGCGAGAATTTGGCATGCAGGTGCAGCCTCAGCTCGTCCTACTGCAAAAGACTCTACTGTATGTCGAGGGTTTGGGCCGTCAACTGTATCCTCAGCTGGATCTGTGGGAGACAGCCGAACCCTTCATGCGGCGCTGGGCGGTTCGCAATCTCGGTGCCGTCGCCGTTATCGGCAAACTTCTGAACCAAGGCCCGAAGCTGTGGAGCGAACTGCATCGGCTACCCAGTTTGCTTGATGACACCCAGACCATTGATCTGCGCAAACAGTTGGCACATCAGGAAAAAGACCTGCAAGAACTGGGTGACCGGTTACAGCACATGCAGCGGCGCAGCCGGCGACGGCGTTGGTGGCTGGCAATCGCAACGGTTGCTGCCGTCGCTGTATGGTTTTCGAACTAGCAAATCGCTCTGCTTGACTCCCAAACATACCGTCTGTCTGTCATTTGGCCTCACTCAACCGTGAACGCCAGCCACCCAATGCAAACTCGCTAGCATGAGATGACGTCAAACGACTGGAGCCTCAATGTACAGCCGCAACTTCCACACAATCGCGTTTACCGGTGGTGGCAACCGATGTTGGTGGCAAGCCGGTTTCGTCTCAGCGCTGCAACGAATGGACTGGGAGATGCCGCAGTCCGTGATCGCCTGCAGCGCCGGGGCTGGCATCGCGGCAGCCTTAATCACAGAAACCACCCACGAGGCGCTTCGCGCCTGCAAAGAGCTGTACAACGAAAATCTCAAAATTGTTCATTGGACGCACAGAAAATATTTATCTAAACCACGCTTTGCGCAAAACACTATCTATCCCCAGTGGCTTAGAGAATTCTTAGGACCGGCGGAATTTCTAAAGCTGCAAAACTCTACTTTTAAGGTATCGGTCGCCAAACTCGACAATCAACGCAGAAAACACTGGACCGTACTCACAGCCGCCTGCCGCTATCTGATGAATCGAGACAACGTGAAGTGG
The DNA here is from genome assembly GCA_009936895.1 of Pseudomonadota bacterium. GTDB lineage: Bacteria > Pseudomonadota > Gammaproteobacteria > Pseudomonadales > Azotimanducaceae > UBA4421. Next base: position 15,458 of record JAACDS010000228.1, on the reverse strand, counting down.
CCCAAAACACAGCCCCTACCTCGCAAATTGGCCGTACTGACCGCAGACTTTCTTGACCTGTCTCAATGCGAAAATTTGCTTCAAGCCCTGCGCTGCCTTGAGGCGACCGCCGCTGCCGCGCCCTTCGTCTCAGGCCGAGAGTACAAGGGCAAAACCTATTTCGACGGCGGCTACCTCTGTTCCAGTCCCAGCTTTCTTAACGCCAGTTCAAAAGAGCCCTTGGCTTGTCTCACACTTTTGACGCGTCATCACAGTGATCGACCACTCACCTTCAACTACTTTGGTGGTACCTACGTTCAACCGAGCCGGCCCATACCCGTGGCCACATGGGGCTGCACAGGCGCTACGGACGTCGACGCTGCATTCCGTCTGGGCCAAGATGACGCTGCCAAATACGCCAGCGGATCAGGAAGTGACTGACAGGGCTGGCGGGAAATCGTCGAAAGTCTCTACTTATCTTTCAATTTTCTGCCCTGCGCTGATACTGTCACCGCTCCAGTCCTGATGGTGCCCTCTTATGAGCGTATTAGAGCAACTGACCGAAGTACTTGAGCAACGCAAAAGCCAAGACCCCGAAACGTCCTATGTGGCGTCACTGCACAGCAAAGGGTTGAACAAAATTCTCGAGAAGGTCGGCGAGGAGGCCACCGAAGTGATTCTGGCGGCCAAGGACGCCCAGAATCATCCCGCCCAGACTATCGACGTCGTGAAAGAGACAGCCGACTTATGGTTTCACACCATGGTAATGCTCAGTGAATTAGACTTGTCCGCCCAAGATGTGCTCGATGAACTTGCGGCCCGATTCGGTGTCGGTGGGCATGAGGAAAAAGCCGGCCGTTAGTGCACCCCACTGTCACTGGTGCAACAAAGCGTCCTATAATCGCCCAACTGTTATCGGAGATTCCCAATGTTTGGATTTGGTATACAAGAACTGCTGGTCATTCTGGCCATCGTGCTGCTGATCTTCGGTCCTAAACGTTTAAAAAATATTGGCTCTGACCTTGGCAATGCCATTAAGGGTTTCCGCACCGCGGTTGCAGATGAAGACAAGCCGACGGAAAACCCAGAACCTGGGGCCGCCAAGGTGATTGATGGTGAAAATGTATCCAACGACGCGGGTACTCAGAAAACCGCGGAGCAAGAAACCAAGTAAACGCCGCATCCCACGGTAGCCGAGTTAAGGCACCCCGAACCCTTCGACCCTGGAGAATTCAAACACCGCATGTTTAGCGATTTCGGCAGTATGGAATTGATGCTGATCGTACTGGTGACACTATTGGTCATCGGTCCCGAGCGCCTGCCTGAGACTCTGCGAACACTCGGTTTGTGGGTAGGCCGCATATCACGTTCTTTTTCTGCGATGAAAGTAGAGCTGGAGCAAGAAATCGGCATGGACGATGTACGGCGCCAACTGCACAACGAGTCGGTCATGGCGCAAATGAAGCAGATCGAAGACGATGTGAAAAATACGATTCAACCGCCCGCTGTCAGCGCACCGTCGGAAGGCGACACCAACCCCGACTCGGCCGATAACACCTCGTCTGCCAACACGCCATGAGCCGCGAGCCAGACACTGCTGAGGAAACTACCGGCAAGGAAATGCCGTTTCTTGAGCATCTGATTGAGTTACGCAGCCGTATCCTGCGCAGCCTCGCCTTGGTGGCTCTGCTCTTCATACCCATTTACTACTACGCAGAGCCGCTGTTTAACTTCGTATCGGCGCCCTTGGTAGACGCGCTCCCAGACGGTTCTTCCATGATCGCCACACAAGTCACCTCCCCTTTTTTAACGCCCTTCAAGCTTGCCATTTATACCGCGATCTTCATTGGCGTCCCCTTTTTACTGCACCAGCTCTGGGGCTTCGTATCGCCCGGACTGTATCGCAGTGAAAAACGCTTCGCCTTTCCACTGCTGTTTTCCAGTGTGGTGCTCTTCTATACCGGCATGGCCTTCAGCTACTTTTTGGTCTTTCCCTTGGTGTTCAGCTTCTTCGTTGCCGTCAGTCCTGAAGGCGTGCAAATGATGACGGATATCAACCAGTATCTGGATTTCGTGCTGAAAATGTTCCTCGCCTTTGGCATTGCCTTTGAGATACCAGTAGCCACATTTTTGCTGGCATGGTCCGGGCTCTCCACCGCCGACAGCATGGCCAACAAACGGCCTTACGTCATTATTGGCTGCTTCATCGCCGGTATGCTGCTCACCCCGCCAGATGTGGTATCGCAGCTGTTGTTGGCGCTACCAACGTGGTTGTTATTTGAGTTCGGGATTCTCATGGCGCGCTTGGTCGAGAAACGAGCAACCATGGAAGACGATACGCTGGATCTGTAATTATCCTAGGCTTGGCCAGCCTGTTGGCTTCGTTCTGGTGGGGGGTGCTCCAACACCAAGGTAAAGGGCCCCTCATTAACGCTCGTCACCTGCATATCAGCACCGAAGCGACCGCTTTGCACGGGGACCTGGAGACCAAGCGCATCAACAAAGGTGTCATAGAGTGCGCTCGCTTTTTCTGGCGCTGCAGCCGGCGTAAACGAGGGTCGCCTGCCTTTTGTGGCATCCGCCAGCAACGTAAACTGTGAAATCACCAAGGCTGCTCCGCCAATGTCCTTGATGCTGAGCGTCGTCTTAACACCTGCCGGGTCGTCGAATATCCGCAGATTCGCGATCTTATCGACCAACCAAGCGACTTGATCGGATCCATCAGCCGACCCAACGCCAAGGTAGATCAGCATGCCCTGTTCGATCTCGCCGACGAGGTGGCCATCTACCGCGACGATGGCGCGGCTTACCCGTTGGATGACGGCCTTCATGTCAGAACAAACCGTTGCACTGACATCCCAAGGCTAGGCGCGCTTACGCTCGTTTTCCTTCAATAAAAGCTTTCGCACCCGAATATTTTCCGGCGTGATTTCAACCAACTCGTCGTCGTCGATGAATTCCAACGCTTGTTCCAACGTCATAATCATGGCGCCGCTGAGCTGAATGTTTTCATCGGTGCCGGAGGCGCGCACGTTTGTTAGCTTCTTTTCTTTCAGCGCGTTAACTGTCAGGTCGTTGGCGCGCGAGTGAATGCCCACGACCATCCCTTCGTAAATCATGTCGTTGGGCTTAACCAACATACGGCCTCGCGCCTGCAAGTTCCAAAGCGCGAAGCCAACGGCCTTACCTTGAGCGTTGGAAATCAGTACGCCGTTTTTTCGGGCACCCACTTCTTCTGCCGTTCGAGGCCCAAACCCATCCGACGCGAAGGACATGATGCCCGTACCAGAAGTTTGTGAGAGAAAAATCGGGCGATAGCCCATGATGCCTCGGCTCGGGATACGAAACTGAAGGCGCACCCGGCCTTTGCCGTCAGGCTGCATTTCCTGCAGCTCACCACGACGATCGCCCAAAGATTCCATCACCTTACCTTGGTGCTGCTCTTCAATATCAAGAGTTAGGGTTTCAAAAGGCTCGTGTACCACACCATCAATTTCACGGTAAATGACCTGAGGTCTGGATACGGCTAATTCAAAGCCTTCACGACGCATGGTTTCAATCAGCACGGATAAATGCAGTTCACCGCGACCAGACACCCGAAACCGGTCTGGATCAGGCGTGTCTTCTACCATCAACGCCACATTGTGGAGCGATTCCGTCTGCAATCGCTCGCGAATCTGACGGCTGGTTACAAACTTGCCTTCTTTGCCGCACAAAGGTGAGTTGTTTACGCAGAACATCATGGTCAGGGTCGGTTCATCCACAGACAGCGGGGGCAGCGCCTCCACAGATTCCGGCGCGCACAACGTATCCGAAATGTTGATCTTATCAATACCCGTCAGGCAGATGATGTCCCCGGCACTCGCAGAGGTCGCCTCGACCCGCTCAAGGCCGCTGTGACGATAAATGTTCATCACCTTGCCTTTGCGCTCCGCCCCATCGCGATCGACCACGATGACCTGTTGATTACGTTCGACCACGCCCCGAGTGATCCGACCGATGCCAATGACACCTTCGTAGGTTGAATAGTCTAGGGAGCTGATTTGCATTTGGAACGGGCCAGTGTCATCCACCTCAGGCGGCGGCACTTGGTCGACGATCATATCCAGCAAAGGGCTCATGTCGTCTGCGATGGCGTCCAGCTCCAAACCGGCGACGCCATTAATCGCGCTGGCATAGACCGAGGAGAAATCGAGCTGTTCGTCGCTGCCACCCAAATTGTCGAACAGTTCGAAGACCTGATCGATGGCTCGGTCAGGATCGGCACCCGGTCGATCGATTTTATTGACGACGACAATGGGCTTCAGGCCATAGGCAAACGCTTTTTGCGTCATGAAGCGCGTTTGCGGCATTGGCCCATCAACCGCATCAACCAACAACAGCACCGCATCGACCATGGACAGGATACGCTCAACTTCACCACCAAAATCCGCGTGTCCGGGAGTGTCCACAATATTGATTTGGGTATCCCGGTAGTTGATTGCCGTGTTTTTAGCAAGAATCGTAATGCCACGTTCTTTTTCTAAGTCGTTGCTGTCCATTGCCCGCTCTGCTGCGCTAGCGTCCAGCAATCCAGTCTGTTGGAGCAGGCAGTCGACCAGTGTGGTTTTGCCGTGGTCGACGTGAGCGATGATGGCGACATTGCGGACATTCAAATTAGGCACAGACGTGTCTTCCTTTTTTTACAGCATTCGCTAAGGCGCAAGGCTGCACGGATATTCGGGACTCGGGTTTTTGCGCGCGCGATTATGGCCGAAGCCACCGGCACTGTCGCCTAAAACTGTCACTGTATTGCTGGATTTTTCGGCAGCAATACCGCCTGTCGCTGACAAATATCTGGCCAGAGGGTTTGTGTATCGGTCCCACTTGCACCAGAATAGAGCGATCGTCATTGAGCTCTGGACAACGCGCACCATTTTGGTGCGCTAAGATATTTGCTTTTAAAATATTTCAAAGAATTCAAAGACTTAAATAAGAACAGGCATGGCACGTATTTTGCCTTTCCTTGACTCAGGGCTCAGCTCCTGCGCGTCAACGGATGAGTCGACGCCGGCAAGCTTTGTCACGATGGTCAGGCATGGTGCGTTTAAGGTCTGAAAAGATAAAACGCGGCACGCGACTGTCGTAGAGCACTGATACCCACACAATAGGAGATTTACCAAGCATGAAATCAAAACTGGAATACATTTGGCTGGACGGATACCAGCCCACGCAGAGTCTGCGCAGCAAGACCCAAATGAGCAAAGAAAACTTCACTGGCGCACTAGAAGAAGTTTCGATGTGGTCTTTTGACGGCAGTTCGACTGAACAAGCAGAGGGCGGCAGCTCAGATTGCTTACTCAAGCCCGTATCCATCTACCCAGATCCAGACCGTCACAATGCTTACTTGGTAATGTGTGAAGTTCTAAATGCGGATGGCACTCCACACCCATCCAACGGTCGAGCCACCATTGATGATGATGACAACGATTTCTGGTTCGGTTTCGAGCAAGAATATTTTTTGTGGGATGTGGATACGCAACTACCACCAGGCTTCCCTCCCGGCGGCTTCCCCGCACCTCAGGGTCCCTACTACTGCTCAGTCGGTGCAGGTAATGCACACGGTCGCGACTGCGTGGAAGAGCATTTCGACATCTGTCTCGAAGCCGGTATTAACGTGGAAGGCATCAACGCTGAAGTGGCTGCGGGCCAGTGGGAATTTCAGGTATTCGCCAAGGGTGCGAAGCAAGCGGGCGACGAGACCTGGATTGCTCGCTATCTGTTAGAGCGTACCGGTGAAAAGTATGGTTACACCATCAATTGGCACCCCAAGCCCTTTGGCGATCTGGATTGGAACGGTTCCGGCATGCACGCTAACTTCTCCAACGAAGCCATGCGGACTGAAGGCAAAGAAGAGATCTTTACCAAGATCTGCGAAGAGTTCGGTAAGAACATCCAGCGACACATCAGCGTATATGGCGCTGAAAACGATCAGCGTCTGACCGGTAAGCACGAGACTCAGTCTATCGACGAATTCAGCTACGGTATCTCAGATCGCGGCGCGTCTATCCGAATCCCAGTCACCACACCCGCCGACGGTTGGGTTGGTCGCTTGGAAGATCGACGTACGGCTTCAAATGCAGATCCTTATAAGGTAGCTGCAGCGATCGTTAAGACCACGAAAGAAGCGCTGTCTTAAGCAGCGTTTCTAAGCAACAGGGCGTCGACTCCGTCGACGCCCTTTTTTTTGCTCCAACAATAGGAGCGGTGCACAAAGCTTGCCTCAGAGGGCACGATTTAGTGATGCTTGCACTGATTTGGTGCGCTAGTATCATCGATAACGCAGCGCATGCGCCATCATGCACTCGCGAAGCAACATGAAATAAGAGCCAGACAGTTAGTGTGCGCTCACTTACATCCCGAAGAAATGGGCCTGATTTTTGCTCTGTTTTATGAAGTCGAGCATGAATCGGCACGACCGGAATCGACGTTCAATAACCAGTAAATGATGAATCAGGTAAAAAAGAGCCCGCGACAAAATCATAAGCTTGCTGAACATTTGCTCAGCAGTCTAACGACGGCCGTCATTGTGCTGGATAAAAACTTGCGCCTGACTCGGCTGAACAGCGCCGCGGAGGACCTACTTCATGTCTCCGCCAGTTCGGTGATTGCCAGCCCGCTAACCGGCTTGTTGATTCGCGCGGAAGACCTGGTTGAATCTCTGCATCAGGCAATTGACAACACCCAACCCTTTACCGCCAGAAATGTTGCGCTGCACCTGCCGGAGAACACCGTCGAGCATGTCGATTTGACGGTAACGAATCTGGAAACTCCGAAAGGACTGTTGTTAGAGCTCCACGCCACCAGTCGAATCAACTCCATCAGTCAGGCCAGCTTGTCCCAAGAACAGCAAATTACGACTCGCAGCCTCATTCGAGGCTTAGCGCATGAAGTCAAAAACCCACTGGGTGGTATTCGCGGTGCCGCCCAACTGCTGGAAAGAGCACTGCCCACTAAAGATCTGAAGGAATACACCAACATCATCATCAGCGAGTCCGACAGGCTTAGAGACCTGGTGGATCGCATGCTGGGCCCTTGGCAGCCGATGCAATTTGCACCGGTTAATTTGATCGAAATTATTGAACGGGTTATGCAGATTCTGCAGGGAGAATTCCTGACCAACCTGGAGTGGTCTCGGGATTACGACCCCAGTCTCCCCGAGGATCACGGCAACCAAGATCAGTTGATTCAAGCGATCCTCAACGTAGCTCGCAATGCCTGTCAGGCCCTGCAAGGAACCGAGCGGGCTCGCATTACGTTCAAAACGCGGGTGGTACGCCAATTTACGATTGGGTCCGTTCGCCATAAACAAGCCATGCATCTGAGCGTTATCGATAACGGCCCCGGCGTGCCCGAGGACCTCATCGAAAGAATATTTTTCCCCATGATCAGCGGCCGTGCCGAGGGTTCTGGCCTAGGGCTTTCCATTTCTCAAAACATCATTGGCCAACACGGTGGAGCATTGCAGGTAGCAAGCCGGCCGGGCAACACCGTCTTTTCGGTCTACTTGCCATTTAACCAATCCACTCAGCCAAGCGCATAAAGAGGGCGAATATGAATCAGCACGTATGGGTTATTGACGACGACAGCGCAATTCGCTGGGTGCTCGACCGAGCCCTGAGTCAGGCAGGCATACCTATCACCGCCTTTAATACAGCAGATCAAGCGCTCCATCATCTGGGTGCGGAAGCACCATTGGCCATCATTACCGACATCCGTATGCCCGGAACATCGGGCCTCGACTTCTTGCGTCAGGTAAAAGAGACCCACGTTCATGTACCCATTATCGTGATGACAGCGCACTCAGATTTGCAGAGTGCGGTCACGAGCTTCGAGCGCGGCGCCTTCGAATACCTGCCCAAACCCTTCGATGTGGATGAAGCCGTTGCTGTGGTAAGACGCGCCATTGCGCAAACTCAAGACGTCAAATCCGTGGAGCTGCCGGAACCTGTTCGGACAACGGAGATTATCGGCCAGGCACCTGCCATGCAGGAGGTGTTTCGCGCCATCGGACGGCTGTCCTCGTCCAACGTTACCGTGCTGATTAACGGGCCTTCGGGCTCGGGTAAGGAGCTGGTTGCTCGGGCGCTGCATCGCCACTCCCCTCGCCATAACGAACCATTTGTGGCACTGAATGTTGCAGCGATCCCCAGCGATTTGATTGAAAGCGAACTTTTCGGCCATGAAAAGGGTGCCTTTACCGGGGCAGCCCAACGACGGGTCGGTCGATTTGAACAGGCTGACGGCGGCACATTGTTTTGGATGAAATCGGTGACATGCCCGCGTCGGCGCAAACACGCTTGCTACGTGTGCTGGCAGAGAATGAATTTTACCGAGTCGGCGGACACCATTCGGTCAGCGTTAACGTACGCATCGTTGCGGCCACCCACCAAAATCTGGAGAAGCTGGTCGAACAAGGCAAATTCCGCGATGACCTGTTTCACCGCCTCAACGTCATTCGGGTCCACGTCCCAGGCTTGGCCGAACGTCGCGAGGATATCGCTCTACTCGCCCAGCACTTTCTTGATGCAGCGGCTATCGAACTTGGCGACGAACCCAAGCGGCTCGATCCCGCAACCGCTGACTATTTGAGCCTGATGCCTTGGCCCGGCAACGTGCGTCAGTTGGAAAACACGTGCCGCTGGCTGCAGGTGATGGCCAGTTCCAGAACCGTTCTGATCGAGGATCTTCCACCGGAGCTGCGGCAAACCGACACCGATGCCGAGCAAGGCAGTTGGGAGTCCGGCCTGGAACTGTGGGCGAATCAACAGCTGGAGAAAAACCCGAATCTGACATTACTAGATACCGCGCAGCCCAAATTTGAACGCATCATGATCAATGCGGCGCTGCGCAAGACCGGCGGGCGCAAGAAGGATGCGGCGGAGCTGCTTGGCTGGGGGCGCAATACACTGACACGCAAAATGCAGGAACTTGAGCTTTAACGCCCAGTAGCACTGCCCATGCATGTCGTACTTTTCCAGCCCGAAATTCCGCCGAATACCGGCAACATCATTCGCATATGCGCGAATACGGGCGACAGTCTGCACCTGATTCGCCCGCTTGGCTTTGAATGGGACGATAAACGCCTGCGGCGTGCAGGGCTTGATTATCACGATTTCACCAGCGTCTCGCTGCATGACAGTCTGGATCACTGTGAGCGCAAATTGGCCGACCACCGATGGTTCGCAATGACCACCAAGGGAAGTCGCAACTTTGCGGAAATCCAGTTCGACGCCAATGACGTGCTGTTATACGGACCAGAAACTCGAGGGTTGCCCGATGATGTGCTCGACAGATGGCCAGCGGAACGCAAGCTGCGTATACCGATGCAAGCCCCCACCCGTAGCATCAACCTTGCTAACTCCGTCGCCATCACACTCTATGAAGCTTGGCGTCAGCGAGGCTACGACGGCATTCTTTAGTGAGTCGTCTTCTCAGCGCCTTGCTCTTGGCTCTTTTGTTGCCGCTCTTGCAGAGCCTTCACGTATAGAGCTTCAAAATTCACCTGCGCTAGCTGAATCGGTGGAAATCCACCTTTGACGACTAAGCTGTCCACGCTTTCACGGGCGTAGGGGAATAGTGTGGTGGGACAAGCGATACCCACAATTTGACTTACCTGCGCCGGATCGGCATTTTTGATGTAGAAAATACCAGCCTGCTGTACTTCCACCAAAAAACCCAAAAAATCTTCATCCACTTGCGCGCGTACGGTAATTGAAAGAATCACCTCATGACGGTCGTCGGGCAGCGGCGTGGCGCGCGTATTGATATCAACGGACAGATTAGGCTGCCATTGACGGGTAAATACCTCCGGCGACTTAGGCGACTCGAAGGATACGTCCTTCAAATATACCTTTTCGATACGCAGCTGTACCTGCTGATCCGCAGCGGCTTCGTCTGTCTCGGGCTTCGTTTGGTTTTCTTCTGTCATGACTTCACCATCGGTAAATTTTGAGCTCGCCATTCAGCGTACCCGCCAGTCAAACGAGTCACGTTGGTAAAGCCGTTTTTTTGCAACAAGGTACCTGCCGCACCGGAGTGCTGGCCCATCTTACAGGCAATCACCACCGGTTTTTCTTTGTGTTTGGCCAGCTCATCAACGCGGGATTCTAGAGAAGCATAAGGAATGTTCACCGCGTCGACGATATGACCTTCCATAAACTCGGTTCGGTCACGCACGTCGAGTACGATAGCGTCTTCCTTATTTACTAAACGAACCAACTCCTGGGTGCCCACCGTAGCCCCAGCGCGAGCCGATTCATTGCGGAAGAATAGTACCACCAACAAAACGAAGGTACCGACAAGCAGCGGGTGGTTTCCTAAAAACGTAAAAAACTGTTCCATAAATACGGCCTTATGAGGTGGCGCGATTATACACATTCATCCTGAATGCCTGAGCTTTTTGCTAAACTCTTCCACATCAACCTAAGGATTTATCGACATGTCCAACGTCAGCTTGCTGGTCATACTCGACGGCTTCGGGCATCGCCTTGAAACCGAGCACAATGCCATTGCTCTGGCCAATACTCCCACTTGGGATCGCTTCATTGCCCAGCGTCCGCACACACTGATTTCAGGATCCGGTCCCGACGTGGGCCTACCGCCGGGGCAAATGGGTAATTCAGAAGTCGGGCATATGAACTTGGGTTCAGGCCGAGTGGTTTACCAAGACTTCACCCGCATCAATCGCGCCATCGAAACCGGTGAGTTTGCTGATAATCCGGCATTCACCGAGACCTTCGAAAACGTTCAGCAAAATGACGGAGCGCTGCACGTGATGGGACTGTTGTCTCCCGGCGGTGTTCACAGCCACGAAGACCAAATTTTCGCGTTAATTCGCGCAGCGGCAGAAGCCGGGGTCGGTGAAGTCTACCTACACGCTTTTCTCGACGGACGTGATACGCCACCGCGCAGCGCAATGGCTTCGCTGCAGGCCGCCGAGGACTTATTCGATGAGTTGGGCTGCGGTCGTGTGTTGAGTCTTTGCGGACGCTATTTCGCCATGGATCGCGACAACAACTGGGATCGCCAAGCCAGAGCCTACAACTTGCTGGCACGCGGGGAGGCACCGTTCCATGCGCAAAGCGCCGTCCTGGCACTGCAAGCGGCCTACGACCGTGATGAAAACGACGAATTTGTCCAACCCACCGCACTCCATGACCCACAACACGCGCCACGAGGAATCGGTTCGAAAGACAGCGTGATCTTCATGAATTTTCGAGCCGATCGAGCGCGCCAGCTCACCCGCGCCATGAGCGAGACAGAATTTACCGGATTCGAAAGGCGGTCCTTTGACGCTCCAGCAAACTTCATCACCCTCACCCGATACGCAGACAATATTTCCCTACCCTGCGCTTTCGCCCCCGACGAACTGCGCAACACCTTGGGCGAGTACCTACAAAACAATAACAAGCGCCAGTTGCGCATCGCGGAAACCGAGAAGTATGCCCACGTCACCTTCTTTTTTTCCGGCGGCAGAGAAGAACCGTTTGGAGGCGAAAAACGCATCCTGATTCCCTCCCCTAATGTTGCGACTTACGATCTACAACCGGAAATGAGTGCAAAAAAAGTCACGGATCAGTTAGTCGAAGCCATTCGAGGTGGGGAATTTGACGTCATCGTCTGCAACTACGCCAACGGCGACATGGTCGGCCACAGCGGCAAACTCGGCCCGGCAATCAAAGCTGTCGAAACGTTGGACGAGTGCCTCACGCGTCTGGAAACGGCCATCGAAGGCGTCTCTGGACATATGCTGGTCACCGCGGACCACGGCAACGTAGAGCAAATGCTGGACCCCGCCAGCAACCAAGAGCATACCGCCCACACCAGCAATTTGGTGCCCTTGGTTTACGTCGGGGGAAAGGCACTGAACCTGCAACCTGGGGGTAGTTTGTGTGATGTGGCACCGACACTGCTCGATCTTATCGAACTTGAGGTTCCACCAGAGATGACCGGCAACACGTTGATCAGTCCGGCCTGATATGACCAAGGCATTCTGGAGCCGACCGTTCAGCCGAATCTTCCGATTGGGTCTGGCTGCCGTGGTCGTCCTTGGTAGCAGTTCGGCAGTGGCAGCGCTGTCTGAGGACACCGAAGCTAAGCAAGCTCTGGATGAAATCGTTGACCAACTCAATGCGCTCGAGCAATGGTTCACCGAAGCGGAAAAGCAGACCGCAAACATAGAACAGCAAATTAAAACTCAGGATCAAGCCATTGGCAGGCTTGGAGAGCAGCGCCGTGCCTCGGAGCGGTCATTGGAAGCGATACGCAGCTCAGTGGTTGACCTAGAGCAAGAGAAAAACATGTTGCGCCACGAGATCAAAGAGCAGCGAGCAGCGATAATCGCGCATCTGCAGGCAGCCTCGCGGTTATCCGGCGAAGATTTTGTGAAACAGCTGCTCAGTTTGAACTCCAATGCCGACGCCGACCGACTCATGCGCTACCACGGATATTTTAGCGAGCAACGGATCGCCGACATCAAACGCTTCAGGGAGAAACTCACCCAGCTGACGGATACCGAGCGGCGTCTGGGCCTCCAGCTGCAAAAGCAAGCTCAGCAAACTCAAGCCCTAGCGGAGCAGTCTCGGGCGCTACAAGACCAGCGACGCGAGCGCAGCAAGGCGATTCAGGCGCTCGCCGATCAACGCATAACCAAGGCCGATCAGCAGGCGGCCTTACTGGCTGACAGCGAACGCTTGCGCAATTTGATCAACGAACTACGGACCCAGTCTCAGGCGCTGGATGGCAAGGCATTTGCCGAGGCTAAGGGCAGCCTACCCAGACCGCTTGCCGGAAAAGTTCGTCACAAATTTGGCGACACGCGAACAGGCACAAATTTGCAGTGGCGGGGCATCGATCTCGCGAGCGCCATTGGCACAACAGTAACGGCGGTGTTCCGTGGACAGGTTGTGTTCAGCGATTGGTTACGCGGCTTTGGCCTGATCACCATTGTCGATCATGGTGACGGCTATATGAGCCTATACGGACACGCTGACACACTGCTGAAAAATCCGGGCGATTGGGTGGAAGGCGGTGAAGCATTGGCACGCGCGGGCAACAGCGGCGGTGGCTATGAGCCCGGCATCTATTTCGAGCTACGCCACAATGGGGCCGTAGAAAACCCTGCGTCTTGGCTGGCGAAATGACAGCACGCACATTCTTACTCGGGAGTCTCTTGGCGTTTATCGCCGGCATGACGGCGAGCCAACAATTTAGCGCCAGCGCAGTATCAACCGAAAGCATTGAACGCGCAGTACAACAGATTAACGCGCACTACATCGTCGAACCAAGGCAAGAGAAGCTGGAACGCGGGGCAATCAATGGCATGGTTGGCACCCTAGACGACTACTCAGAACTTCTCAGCCCCGAAGCCTATGAACGCTTGCTGGCTAACGCTGAAGGCTCCTTTGCGGGAGTGGGTATCGAGATCGGTTTGCGGCAAGATTATTTTACCGTACTTCGCATCATTCCCGAATCTCCAGCGGCGATGTCTGGCATTGACGTTGGCGATAGAATCACATCCGTCGATGGCATCTCAACGAAAGGCCTGTTGCTTAGCGAGGTGATTGAAACGCTCAGAGGCCCTGAAGGGAGCAGAGTGAATCTCATCTTGCGACGCACCGAGCCCTCGGACCCTACCAGCAGCACACCCTTTGGTGTCGATATTGAGCTTAGCTTGATCCGAGCCAAGCTGACCGGCGCGTATCTACAAACACGCCTGATCGACAACAATGTCGCCTACGTTCATGCAACCCAGTGCTATGACACGCTGGCCAAGGATATACAGCGTGCCATAAATAACATGAGCGACGCGACGCTGAGAGGGCTGATTCTGGACTTACGCAGCAATCCCGGCGGCACCCTACTCTGTGCTGTAGGCACTGTGGACCTGTTCCTTGCATCGGGAGCAATCGTCGCCATCCAAGACAGCCGCACATCCAAGAGCAACGAGAACCTCCGTACCTATAACGCCAGCAGCAATACACCTTTTCCGGATTTGCCATTGGCGGTACTGGTCAACGGCAGCACGGCATCCGCCGCAGAAATTATCGCCGGCGCTCTGCAGGATCGTGCAAGAGCGACCATCCTAGGCAGCAAGACCTTTGCCAAGGGAACCGTGCAAACCTTGCTGCCACCGCTCCCCAACGGCAGCGTGTTAAAAATCACCACCGCGCGCTATCTGACTCCCTTAGGACGGTCTTTTGATCAGGAGGGTTTAGTACCAGACAAACTCGTTGAGACTGACGAGGACGTAACAATACTGGCGGCAGCGGTCAGCGCCTTGATTCCGTCCAAAGCCGATTAGGCGTCCAGCAACGCCTGACCTGCGGCAACATCCAACGTGCCTTCATAGATTGCGCGACCGGTAATGGCGCCCATCAACAATTCAGGCTCTTGAGCAAACGCCGTTTTCAATGTCTGTAAATCCCCAAGCTCAGTAACACCGCCAGAGGCAATAACTGGCAGACCAGCGGCCTGGGCGAGGGCCAGCGTGGCACCAACATTAAGACCTTGCATCATGCCGTCGCGGTCTATGTCGGTATACACAATACCGGCTAAGGGAAGCTCGGACAGGCCGTCGACAAAGTCCAGTGCTGTAACGCCTGCATCCTTATCCCAGCCTTCCGTTGCGACCACGCCGCCACGCGCATCCAAGCCCAACATAATTTTACCCGGGTACTGTTTTGCCATTGCACGCAAAAATTCTGGCTCATCAATGGCCTTGGTGCCCAGGATCAAACCCTGAACACCGGCAGCAAGGTAAGCTTCGATGATTTCTTCACTTCGAATACCGCCACCTACCTGCACCGGCACGTCACCCATGGCCGCCACCATGTCGCGAATCAGATCGCCGTTGCGTGGGAGGCCAGCAAAAGCCCCGTCCAAGTCAACGATATGCAGACGGCGAGCACCTTGATCTCTCCAATGGGCTGCCATGGCAACAGGGTCACTAGAGAAAACCGTAGAATCGTCCATTCGTCCCTGACGCAGCCGAACGCACTGGCCCTCTTTCAGGTCAATCGCTGGAATCAGCAGCACGCTTAGAGGCTGCCCTTCGTCGAAGGCACGATGCCGGTCATGCGGGCGTCTTCTGCCACCGCCATGCGCAGAGCCCGGCCAAAGGCTTTGAATAGGGTCTCAGCCTGATGGTGGGCGTTATCGCCGAGCAAGTTATCCAGATGCAGAGTCATCATGGCGTGGTTTACCAGTCCCTGAAAAAATTCCCGCAACAAATCGACATCAAAATCACCTACCCGGGCCCGGGTGTAATCCACGCGATAGTGCAAACCCGGACGCCCAGACAAATCGACCACGGCCCGGGACAAGGCTTCGTCCAAGGGCACATAGGCGTGGCCATAGCGCGTCAGGCCGCTTTTATCACCAATCGCCTTGTTCAAGGCTTGGCCGAGGACGATGCCCACATCTTCGACCATGTGGTG
>JAACDS010000227.1 GCA_009936895.1 Pseudomonadota bacterium | reverse complement strand
TAACGCGGGCAGATTGGTCATTCGCGCAACGCCAATCACACACAGCACAGCGGCCATCGCAAACCATTGCACCGCATAACCGATATGTTTGGAGGGAGATTGATTAACAAGCGGCCACTCCGCCTCCAGTGCAGCGGGGGAACCGGGCTCAATTCTGACTTCGTAAGGAAGCACCGCTTGTTGGGTAATCGCGGAAAGTGACTCGCTCCAATCATCCCAATAAAGCGTTTGCACGACAGCTGGAAGGCTTTGGGGTGGCAAGGGTTTTTGCATCACAATAGGGCTGCCTGCGGGAACGTATACCTTGCCCTCAATTACCATTAAGTCAGATGGAAGCACTGGCGTCGGGAGCGTTCTGCGAGACGGATCACCAGCCAACCAACCCAAATTGACCGGGACCAGCAAGCCTTGCGACTCGGCAAGCGCAATTAAGTGATAGCCAACCTGCCCTCGGTAGATGCGATTGTCGAGTAGTAAATAGTCTTGTGGCTTGAACCGCCCCTCCCAACGGACGGCACGATCCACCCATTGATCCGTTTCGCTATTTCCTTCACTTTCGAAAATAACGTGTGGCGAGACGGCCGGCAGTTCGCTTCGGGCCTGCCAGCGAGCCTCAAGTGCCGCCTTCTCTCCCGCGCGGCCCAACTGCCAAAAGCCAAGATTCAAGAGTAAAAAAAATAATATCGCACCCGCAACTGCGGCTCGCACATCAACCCTTACCGTCAGTGGACCCCATGTTCGGTTAAACTGCATATCGGCATCTCGCTGGATCGGTGCACAGCCCTGAAGCGTGCAGCAAATGACCCCAAAAGGCCAAGCCCATGCTCAAAATTATCATCATCCTGCTCATGATAGCGCTCGTGGCAAGCCTCGCCACAGGCCTGGTTTTTCTGATGTCTGATCAAGGCAGTTCAAACAAACGGCGGCTCTTCCATTCCCTTGGTGTTCGCCTCGGATTAGGCGCCTGTTTGCTGGTTGTAATTGCCTACGGCGTTATTACTGGTCAACTGGGTCACCGCAACCCCTGGGACCCGGGCCCCACTTTATCGCGACCCTTGGAATAAGCCGCCATCTGTATTTTCAGCAGTTAAAACCCGCCGAGGCACAGCACGCGGCGCTTGGCGGCTAGCAGAATCAGACAGTAAAAAGGGCGCGCTTGCGACGCGCCCGCTGAATCAAAGAATATAAACAAAAAGAAATAGAAAAACCCAGACTACATCAACAAAATGCCAATACCAGCTCGAAGCTTCGAATCCAAAATGATCAGAAGCTGTAAAGTGCTGATTTTTCAGTGAGCGTAGCCATTGCACCAGCAACATCGTCATACCCATCGCCACGTGGAATCCGTGAAAGCCCGTCAGCATGAAAAAGGTCGATCCGTAAATGCCGGAGTTCAGGGTTAACCCATACAAGGCATAGGCTTCGTAATATTCCGCCGCCTGCAAAACGAGAAACACCAGCGCCAAACCAACGGTAATACCAAGCCAGCGATTAAACTTTTTGCGGTCAGCTGCGAGAATACCGGTGTGCGCGACGTGCACGGTGGCACTTGATGACAGCAAGATCAGAGTATTCCACATTGGCAGCCAGGCATACCAAGCATGTGCATCCGCAGGGGCCATAGACGTCTCTTGCGAGACAAAAGCGCCGTTGTTCGCGATCACCTGAGCGTCTACTCCACCCACCACTTCCTGTGGCGTCGTGACGGGGGGCCAAGTGAATTCAAAGCCGGGCCAGAGCAACCCATTCATCCGACCTCCGTCCCCTTCACCGGCAAGCCATGGGCCAACGAACTGGCGAACGTAGAGCAGCGCGCCAAAGAAGGCGGCGAAAAACATCACTTCAGAAAAAATGAACCAAAACATGCCCAAAACGTAGCTCTGGTTAAGCTGGCCGCTATTCATACCGGCAATATTTTCTTTAATCACCGTGCCAAACCAACTGGCCAAAGTAAAAACGAAAAACACCAAGCCGGCGGTCAACACCCACACTGAATTGGAAGACTCCCCCTCGCTGCCGAACGTCATGTCATTGAGCATTAACGCGGCGCCAAAAACTGACAAAATCAGCCCTATTGTGGCCCGAACGGCTAAGCTTGAGGACTCAGGGACGTAGTACTTCTCATAGCCCTGCGCGGTGGTGGTGTCGCTCGCCATAACTATCTCCTAGAAAGCCACCACTAGAGGGCGGCCAGGCCATCCTGAGCCGAGTCGGTTATATCAAACAAGGTGTAGGAAAGCGTGATGGTATGAATATCGCCAGGTAACTCCTGATCAACAATGAACTGCAAAGGCATATCTACCGTGGCATTGCTTGCCAGCGCTTGTTGATCGAAACAGAAACATTCGGTTTTATGAAAAAATGCTGCCGCTCTGCTTGGTGAAATGCTGGGGATAGCCTGGGCGACCATATTGGCATTGGTGGGGTTCACTGCGTGGAACATCGTGCCGGTCGCGGCACCGGGATGCACGCGCATCACCCGATCGTCAGGAGCAAAAGTCCAGGGCATGCCGTCGTTATTAATGGCCACAAACTGCACCGTCACCTTGCGGGAGGTATCGACTGAAACAGGGACCGAAGTGTATGCCTGACCGGATGTTTTTCCATTGATTCCCAACGCATCACACAACACGTTATACAGGGGCACCATCACTACAAAGACAAAGGAAAACATCAACACCGCAACCGCCAACAGCTTTAAGGCGGTGTCAGTCGCAGGCACTTTACTTAGACGGAGGCCGGACATGGTCAATCGCGCCGTGGGGAGCCTAATACCGCCACCTTAAAAAGTCCCCACTGGCTTGGGCACCGCCGGGGGTTCTTCAAAAGTATGGTAAGGAGCCGGTGTCGCCACCGTCCATTCGAGGCCTTCCGCGCCATCCCATACCTTTTCTTCTGATACCGGTTTACCAGCAACAATGGTGGCAACGACGTTGTAAAGGAACAAGAGCTGAGACGCGCCGTAAATAAAGGCACCAATAGAGGACATCATGTTGAAATCGGCAAATTGTAGTGCGTAGTCGGGAATACGCCGCGGCATACCCGCAAGCCCGACAAAGTGCTGCGGGAAAAAAGTGATATTGAAGCCAATAAAGGAGATCCAGAAATGAGTCTTACCCATAGACTCGCTATACATCCGCCCACACCATTTCGGCAACCAATAGTAAATCGCCGCCGTCATGGAAAAAACGGCACCCGCCACCATCACGTAATGAAAATGGGCGACGACAAAATAAGTATCGTGATACTGAAAATCAGCAGGGGCGATCGAGAGCATCAAGCCGGTGAAACCACCCAATGTAAATAACACCAGAAAACCGATACAAAAAAGCATTGGCGTCTCAAAGGTGAGCGATCCTCGCCACATTGTGGTTATCCAGTTAAAAACCTTTACCCCGGTAGGTACCGCGATGAGCATCGTTGCATACATAAAGAACAGCTCTCCCGCCAGAGGCATACCAACCGTGTACATGTGATGCGCCCAAACGATGAATGACAAAAACGCGATAGACGCTGTGGCGTAAACCATTGACGCGTAACCGAAAAGGGGCTTGCGGGAAAACGCAGGGATAATCTGGGACACCACGCCAAACGCGGGCAAGATAATGATGTAGACCTCGGGGTGGCCAAAAAACCAGAAAATATGCTGAAACAGCACCGGATCACCCCCTCCAGCAGCTGAGAAAAAGCTAGTGCCGAAATGGATATCCATCAACATCATGGTGACAGCACCCGCCAGTACCGGCATCACCGCAACGAGTAGAAAGGCGGTGATCAGCCATGTCCAGACGAACATAGGCATCTTCATATAAGTCATGCCAGGCGCACGCATGTTCATTACCGTGGCGATAATGTTGATCGACCCCATAATCGAAGACACACCAAGAATGTGAATCGCAAAGATAAAGAACGTGACGGAAGGCGCTGCATAAGTAGTAGAAAGCGGCGCATAAAAAGTCCAGCCAAACGCAGGCGCGCCCCCTTCCATAAACAAGGTCGAGGCCAACATTAAAAACGCAGGTGGGAGAATCCAAAAGCTCCAGTTGTTCATCCGAGGAAGCGCCATATCAGGCGCCCCAATCATCATCGGTATCAGCCAATTGGCCAAACCAACGAAAGACGGCATGATCGCCCCAAAAACCATGATCAGGCCGTGTAGCGTGGTCATTTGATTGAAGAAGCCCGGCTCTACCAGCTGCATGCCCGGCTGAAACAATTCGGCCCGGATGACCATCGCGAAGAATCCACCCAACAGGAACATGGCAAAGGAGAACCACAGATACATCGTACCGATGTCCTTGTGGTTTGTTGTGAACAACCAGCGTGTAACGCCCGTGGCAGGTCCGTGATGATGATCGCCCATGGGATTCTCTCCTGTTAACCGTTCTTGGTGCCGGCGACGTCACCGGGCTGGACGACATCGCCCGTGTTATTACCAAAGGCATTACGCTGATAGGTCAGGACAGCGGCCATATCGACTGCTGTCAACTGATCACCGAATGCCTGCATAGCCGTTCCAGAAACACCATCCGCTACTAGCGCCATATGCGCTGCAATATCTCCGAGCACCACCGGGCTACCCGCTATTGCATTGCCCACACCGCCCTCTCCGCCGGCACCGTGACAAACCAGACACGCCGAATCGTAAACACGCTTGCCTTCATCCATCAGTTCATCCACCGACAGGGTCTGCATGGCCAGCTCGGTTTGTGCCGCAGCGATGCCACGCTTGGCCGCAATCCAGCTGTCGAATTCGTCGCGCGAAACCGCGTGAACTTCTATCGGCATGAACCCGTGATAAGCGCCACAAAGCTCCGTGCACTGACCCCGGTAGATCCCCTCCTCTGGCACGCGGGTCCAGGCTTCATTTATAAAGCCGGGAATAGCGTCGCGTTTTACTGCAATTTCAGGAACCCACCAGGAATGAATCACATCGTTGGCGGTAATGAGAAAGCGCACCTTGGTATGAGTTGGAATTACGAGAGGCTCATCGACCTCCAGCAAATAGTTCTCGCCTTTACCTTGGGTGTTGTAAATCTCTTCCTGAGGTGTGGCCAGGTTGGAGAAGAAGACAACAGTCTCCCCGGAGTCATCTAAGTATTCATACTTCCACTTCCACTGATGACCGGTAATCAGGATGTCGAGTTCAGACTCATCATTGTCATAAACGTCAAGCAGGGTGGATGTCGCCGGAAACGCCATGGCGATCAAAATAAGGAAAGGCACTACCGTCCAAGCGACTTCAACCTGAGTGCTCTCATGAAACTGGGAAGCTTGGTGCCCCTTAGACTTGCGGTGCGCATAAATAGAATAGAACATCGCGCCAAACACCAGCACGCCGATACCAACGCAAATCCACATAATGAGCATATGCAATTCGAAGATATTGCCGCCCATCTCGGTTACGCCCGGCGACATATTGATCTGGTTTCCAGCTCCGGCCAGCGGCGCAACTAGAAACCAGGCCGCTGCTGAGAAAACTCTCCCCATCTCGTGAGTACTCCGTTTCGTTGGATGGCGCGCAAATCCGCGCCACTGACAGGTGAAAAAGCGCGGGATTATAGCGGAATTGCTGAAAAAGCTACGGGCATTTGGTCACAACCCGCGTGCGGCGCGTATGTTGCGTGGCAAGAGGTATGAATACTAATGCTTTTCACGAATCTCGAACATGAGCACGAGTTATTTTAGACCTGTGGTCCAGGGCAATCTCGCTATTCAATACTGGCGCTTTAGTCCCCTAAGATCTTGATGGTGTCAGCAGCCGTGTCCAATCGCCTCGCCGCCGCTCGCGTCACCCGGGTGGATGGCAAATCCGGATCGGCACTTGGCCTACTCTCGGAAAAGTCGCAGGCCACACAGCGCCTGACATCTTGGCCCATGTCAATCACCATACGGTCCTCAGCCTGACAGTTGGGGCAAGTCGCTCCGGCTATAAACCGGGGTCGCTGATTGGGTTCCGACCCATTATCCGACATACTATCTCGTCTCTCGCTGATAAAAGCTTGAGTAGTGTAGCAACCTCAATACATCGCTGGAGCAGCATTTTGTCTGACATCGATTTTAGGGGGCCCTCGAATATCCGAGCGGTGCTCGGTGTGGCGCCCAGGCTGGGTGATCGGGTCATGGTTGACCCAACAGCGGTGGTTATGGGCGACGTTCATCTGGGTGATGACTCCAGCGTTTGGCCCCATGCGGCAATGCGGGGTGATGTTCAAATTATTCGCATCGGCGCGAGAACCAATATTCAAGACGGTTCGGTTTTGCACGTTACCCATGACGGACCTTACAACCCGGGAGGCTTTCCGCTCAGCATCGGCGATGACGTCACAATTGGTCACCGCGCGCTTCTCCATGGCTGCACTGTTGGTGACAGGGTATTGGTGGGCATGGGCGCTATCGTGATGGACGCCGTTACGGTCGAGTCCGAGGTGATCATCGCCGCCGGCGCTCTGATCACTCCGGGCAAACGGCTTCGGAGCGGTTTCCTTTACGGAGGCAGCCCAGCAAAAGAGATGCGGCCGCTAACCGAGGAAGAGCGGCAGTTTTTGCCCTATAGTGCGGCCGGCTATGTATCACTTAAAAACCGCTATCTCGCCACCCAATAGTGAGCCAACTAAACCGCTCGCAGGGACGATAAAACGGTTTGTGTGTCTGGATATTCTCCAAGCCATAAAAAGTAACTCTCAGCCGCCTGCTCAACCAACATACCCAAACCATCCCGCGCGTCACGGGCGCCTTGGCTGGCGGACCATGCCAAAAACGGCGCCGCCGCGCCGCCATACGCCATGTCGTAACAAACACATCCCTCAGCTAAGGCGACAGAATCGGGCAACGCAGGCAAGCCTCCGGACAGACCTGTACTTGTGCCATTAATAATCACATCCCACATCATGGTATCGGCTGTTTCGTACCCGCCACCACAAACCGGAATAACGCTCCCGGACCAGTCGGCGGCTAGTGCCTCTGCGCGACTGGCCGTGCGATTGACTACATAAATCGTCGAGGGCTGTTCCGACAGTAAAGCGGACATAACACCCTTCACTGCACCACCCGCACCCAAAATCAAAATACGTGCACCGCGCAAAGACCAATCCGCATTCGTCACCATATCGGTCACAAGGCCTTTTCCATCAGTGTTATCTGCAAACAATCGACCGTCTTGATCAAAAGTAAGAAAGTTAGCGGCACCCGCCAAATCTGCTCGCTCAGACGCTACTTGTGCCAGCTGGTAAGCACGGGTTTTAAAGGGCAGCGTTACGTTCAAGCCACGACCCTCGCGTTTAAAAAAATCTCCAACCCAGGGTTCGAAGGTCTCAGGATCAACCTGCTCAGCGCGGTAATCAATCGTTCGGCCCGTTTGTCCCGCAAACGCGGCGTGAATACGTGGCGATAAACTGTGCTCAATGGGACTGCCCACCACCGCGAATCGACCCGTGATCCTGTCCATAAGCACCTTCCTCAGGCCCCGTTACCTTCAACCCCGATTGGGCTGCCCTTTATCCATTGACGGCCCAAAAATGAC
>JAACDS010000226.1 GCA_009936895.1 Pseudomonadota bacterium | reverse complement strand
GATGGGTTGGTCGTTGACGTTCAATGAAGGAACCAGATTACGCAGCAAATTACTGGTGTCCATGCCACCTTGCTGCATGAAGTCATCCCCGGTCACGACATCGACTGGGGCGGTAGAATCGGTGGTCGAACGAGGCTTGCCCCGTGTACCGATAGTGATCACCTCTTCCATTACTTCTGAATCCGCTTGTGCCATATCGGCTGCGAAGGCTTGGGTCGAAGTCAGGAAAAAAGAAACCACGATAGAAAGTGCTGTCAGCGGAACGCTGTAAAAGCTCTTATTCAATAGTCCATCTCCAAAAAAATTGATAAACGGCGCCATTTAGGCGACGAGCGGGATTTTTCGCCTTCAAGCGCCCCCTGTAAAGCTTTTTGTTACTAATTTGTAACATTTTGACATTTTCGTGAAATATTTGTAAAAATCTGGTGGATGAATGTGAAATTTTCATAATAAACAACTGGTTACCGATCATCTCGTGAATGGCCAGCCTAGGGGCAAACAACCCCACGACATCTAGGCAATCGTCGTCTCTCGGCAGGCTAGTGTGGCTTGTGGCGAGCCAAATCCGGTCAGTCTCGCTGGTAGCGGACCTGTCCACCCACGATGGTCATGTCAATCTGAATATCTGGGATATCGGCTTCTGGCACCGTTAAGAAATCTTGGGACAGCACCACCAAATCTGCCCACTTACCCGGTGTGACCGAACCTTTGACCTTCTCTTCGAAGGCCGCAATGGCGTTATTGATGGTATAGCTTGCCAGCGCTTCCTCTCGGCTCAAGGCCTGCTCCGGAAAGAACGACACCCCCTCGGAGGTGCGACGAGACACCGTGGCGTACAGCGAGGCCATGGCGTCGATGGGTTCCACCGGCACATCGGTGCCGTTGGCCAATAACGCCCCACTGCGGATTAAATCCCGCCAAGGATAAGACGTACGAGCCGTTCGCTCGACGCCCAAACGAGAGGGGATCCACGGTCCGTCGGACGCACTGTGTATCCCTTGAAAGGCAGCAATCACACCCAGCTGGCCAAACCTCGGCACATCTACCGGATCTATGTGCTGGGCATGTTCGATACGCCAACGTAGAGATTTGCCGTCCACCTCGGCCTGACGAAAGGCGCGCTCGTAGAGATCCAGAATCTCCCGATTGGCCCGATCGCCAATGGCGTGCGTATTAAGCTGATAGCCATGCTCAATCGCCAGCCTCGCGGTTTCCTCAATGTCTTCCAAGGATTCCAGCACTAACCCGTCCGTGTCTGGCAGGTCGGTATAGGGGGCGAGCAGCCACGCCCCGTGAGCACCCAAGGCTCCATCCACCTGACGTTTGATGGAGCGGACGCTCAAAAAGTCATTTTCTTCCGTCTCCATGCGATAGGCCGGCAGGTTAGCGGCCAGATCGTCATTGCTTTCGCCCCGCACCATCACGTAAAGGCGAATGGGCAATTCATCAGCGGCTTCCATTTCCTTTAGAAAATCGATGGTCACGAAGCTGGCACCAGCATCGTGGAATGAGGTGATACCGTGGGCCAAGGCCTGTTCCCCGGCCAACAACACCTGTTCTCTGAGTTCGGCACGCTGCTCATCTGGGGGGCGCTGAGCCTGATCTTTCGCCGCCGCTTTTGCCACCAGCCGTTGGGCCGTTTCTCGCAGCAACCCGGTAGCACGGCCTGCGCTATCACGCACAATGGTGCCACCCTCAGGATTCACGGTTGCATCCGTAATACCGGCTGCAGCCAATGCCGCATCATTCGCAAATGCCGCATGCCCACTGGCGTGGCCTAACAGAACCGGATTATTGGGGGAAATACGAGACAGCGTCTGATTCAAGGGCACACCGTCCACCGCGTCAGCGGGCACACGATTCCACTTTTCTTGGTGCCAGCCCCGGCCAAAAATCCACTCTCCGGCCTCAGCCGTATCAACCGCGATGGCTACTCGACCTACCGCTTGCTGCCAGTTCTGAATGTCACTCAAATCAATGATCTGTTGGGCACGACCAAAACTCATGAAGTGCCCGTGGCCTTCGATCAAACCCGGCGCAAGCAGACGACCGCCCAGTTCAATGACTTGAGTTTGCCCATCCGCCCACAAACGGATCTCGTCGTCAGAGCCAACGGCAGCGATGCGATGATCAACCACCGCGACCGCCGTCGCACCAACAACCCGCGAATCCATACTGGCCACAACGCCGCCAAGGAAAATGGTATCCGCTTTAACGTTTTGAGAATCACTGTTTGGGCTTGGCACCTTTTCCGCAGACCCACACCCGCCCAGCGTAAGAAAGAGTAACACCCAGAAAGTAGCGCCGCTCAGGCGACTGATATCAACGTTGATCACTGAAAAATCCATTCGCTGCCTAAACAACAAGCATTACTGCTGCATCGCTAACAGGCAAGTTACGCTAGCGCCCTTCTACATCAGACATCGCCGGCAGGCCAAAGTCGAATCTTTCCCAAATGGAATTTATTTATTTTGAATTATTCCTTATACCGATAAGGCCGTCTCAGGTTTACTGTTCCCTATCGAAACAGCCCATGCACTTAACGTTAGGAAACATCATGCAAAAGCCAGCAATCGACAATATCCTTCCGCAAGAATTCGAAATTGAGATCCCCGAGATCAAAAAGAGTCTGCCGCTTCGTCGCATTGACGAAGAGCTGTCGGAGTTCGAACGAGCACGGCAAGCCAGTAAGACGTGGTCCATGGGTCAAGATTAGACCGCCGAGGTCTGAGATCGTGCCCTGACTCGGGTCGGGGCAAGCCTGCCAGATACACTTCGCTCCCGCCACAACCTCCCCCTTCGAGCATTCGTCGTGCTAGCGATTACCTAAGAATTTAGGCATCTTTCTCCTCTACGACCTTCCCTCGCCTACGCTTCGGCTAGAGCGCTTCGGCATCCGCAGCGCCTACAATCATAATGGAGACCTGAGAAATGACCGATTCCCAGCCTACAAACACCCTTCGTTCACCCCTACCCCTGCCATGCGGCGTTACAGTGCCCAACCGGCTCTGCAAAGCGGCCATGACCGAAGGCCTTGCGACACCTCAGGGCTTGCCTTCGCCAGAGCTCAATCGCCTGTACGGACTGTGGAGTGACGGCGGTGCGGGCATTCTTCTGTCTGGAAATATTCAGGTCGACAAAGATCATCTCGAACGCCCCGGAAACGTCGTCGTTGACAGCACACCTACCAACGAAATGCAGGCCGCTTTGGCCAGCTGGGCGGAAGCCGGTACTCGCAACGGCAATCACTTTTGGGCACAAATCAGCCATGCCGGCCGTCAAACCCAAACCAACGTAAATAAACAACCGAAGGCGCCTTCTTCGGTTGCCGTTGGATTGCCCGGTGGTCAGTTCGGCAAACCCGTAGCGTTAACCGAGCCGGAAATTGTCGATTTGGTCGAGCGATTCGGCATTTGTGCCAAGGCCTGTCAGGAAGCCGGTTTCACCGGTGTACAGATCCACTCGGCCCACGGCTACTTGCTGTCCCAGTTCCTCAGTCCTCGTACCAACCTGCGCGATGACCGATACGGCGGCTCTCTGGAAAACCGCGCGCGCATGCTGGTCGAGGTCGTTGCTGCGATTCGCACCGCAGTAGGCCCAAATTTTCCCATCGCGGTGAAGCTCAACAGCGCGGACTTTCAAAAAGGCGGTTTTGAATGTGCGGACAGCATACAAGTTGCCAAGTGGCTGGAAGCAGCCAGCGTCGACATGATCGAAATTTCCGGTGGCACCTACGAACAACCTCAACTGCTCGGGGTAGAGGGCATGGAAGAAGTCGTGGAACAAGAGGTGCAAGAAAGCACCGTCGCTCGGGAGGCGTACTTCGTCGATTTCGCCTTGGCCATGCAGCAAGAAGTGTCCATTCCTTTGATGGTCACTGGCGGATTCCGCCTGAAATCAGCCATGGAAGAGGCGCTGCAAAACGGTGCCGACGTCATCGGCATTGGCCGGCCTATGTGCGTGATGACCGACGCACCTGACCAGCTGATGTCAGGCTTGGAGGAACTGCCGCGCTATGAATCTCAACTGACGTTCTTTCCACCTTAGCTCGAATTTTTGAATCGATTCAAAGCCCTCAGAGCACTTTCGACATTTGGCGTGCAATATTGGTTTTATGCGCAGCTGGAGCTACTCGGCCAAACCGGTACAACTGAGCCAAACATGAGCACGATGGCAGCGAGCAAGCGTATTATGACCCAGCAAAAAGAGTGGCTGAATCAACGCTAGCCCCACTGAACCGGTATGCGCCTGCACCGGCAAGCCCACGAGGAGACTAAAATGAGACCCATACTGACCCTACTGATACTGTGTGCGACAACAGGGCTTCATGCATCTGCGCAAGCCCAGACTGAAACAGCAGTTGGCCCGGATCTAACCGGGGACAGCGGCATTTTGTTTTGGACGCCGGAACAACAGCTCACCGGCTATTCAAGTATTGCGGATTTGTACCCAACCCGCTCGATTGAAGGACGCCCGGCCCCCTTCGAACTGCCGGAAAAACTCACCAACCTTGACCGCTTCACTTACCGAGTCGGCGAGCAAGAATTCACCCTAACCGATCATATGAAGAGCCAACGCACTGTGGGGCTTCTGGTAATTCACAACGGTGATCTGAAGGTAGAGCGATACGGCCTAGGGCATCTGCCGCAAAATCCGTGGGTTTCTTTCTCGGTCACAAAATCTGTTGTCAGCATGCTGTATGGGGCAGCTATCCAAGATGGTTTCATCGAATCCATCGATACGCCGATCGGTGAGTATCTCCCAGTTTTTGCCACCGGCAGCTACGCTGACGTCACCATCAAAAACATCCTGCAAATGGCGTCCGGTGTTGCATGGAATGAAGACTATGCAGACCCAGCCTCAGACATTGTGAAGTTACCCACGGAACAAGCGGCGGGATTTCGGTACATGAACCAGTTACCAAGAGTCGCAGAGCCTGGTACTCGTTTTAACTACAATACCGGGGAAACCAACATCGCTGGCGCGATTCTCGCTAAGGCCACTGGCAAAACCTTAAGCGACTACGCCT
>JAACDS010000225.1 GCA_009936895.1 Pseudomonadota bacterium | reverse complement strand
TCTTCTTCGGTCACTTCTTCTAGCTCTGGATACTTAGTGGCTGTCATAAACCGCGCGAACCAATCGGAAATCAAATCGTCGTCGTTAATCGCCTGCCACAGCTGTCGTTTTGCCTGATCAATAAAAGCCTGGTCAATATTTAACGACGCCATGTTCGGAGTCAGTGCGGGATCGCGATAATGCGCGTCATAACCCTGAGTCATCAGCTCCACCGAGAGATCGCCCAACATGTCAGCAATACTGGGCGACCGAAAGCCAATGGAATAGGTCAGACATTCGGTTTCGGCAACGCCCCAATGCGCGACCCCTGGCGGCAAGTACAGCATGTCCCCCGGCTCGAGCAGCCACTCTTCGTCCGCTTCGAATTCTTTCAAAATCCGCAGTGGGCTGTCGTCACGCATGGGCGTCTCGCTGGAGCATCGCCCGCCAATCTGCCATCGCCTCTGGCCTTCGACTTGGAGTAAAAACACGTCGTACTGATCGAAATGTGGGCCCACACTGCCACCGGGGCAGGCGAAGCTGACCATCACATCATCCAATCGCCACGGCGGCAGAAACGCGAACTGCGAGAGCAATGCCTGCACCTCGGGAACCCAAAGATCGACTCCCTGCACCAGCAGTGTCCAGTCTTTTTCGGGCAGGCTGAGAAAGTCTTCCTCGGTGAACGGGCCGTGTTTGAGGGTCCAATCTCTGCCCTGACATTCCACCAGACGAGATTCCACCTCAGACTCCAGCGCCAAGCCCGCCAACTCGTCAGCGCTTATCGGTGATTGATAGTTTGCTAGGGCCTTGCGAATCAACAGCGGTTCTTGTTGCCAATAGCGCCGCAGAAAAGCGTCGGCAGAGAGATCACCTAACATCACAAATCTGACTCCAATACGTTGCGGCGAGCCGGAAGTTCCGACCGAGAAGTGAGCAGTGTGCCAGAAGTTGAAGGCTCAATGCCCTGCAGGCGCAAATACGCTAACAAGGGCTGGGAATGTGAATGCAGATTACTCACTGGAAAATCCTGCATGGCAAAACGAGCGGTAGCCCAAGTCTGGCCCGGACGGGAGGCTTCAGGCGCGTTCCACGCGTCCGGTCCTGACAGAGTGCCCTCCCACATCGCTGGATAATGGCGAACATGGTTTGCCAACAACATACGCTGCCACTCATCCTTCGCCATGTCGGGCCGATAACGAGCCGCTGCCCACACGAGGGTCATGTTGATCGAGTACCAAATACCGCCCTGAGTGCCCTCACCCGGCCGATCCATATGCGGATTGCTCGAGGGATCGATCGGCCACAGTACGCGTGCACCGAGATGGCTGTTCCTGCGATGATGCTGATCAATATAATCCAGTACCTGCTCGGCTTGATCCCGGGATGCAGCGCCGCACAAGATGGCCCACGGCTGCACTTCCAGCCAGCAGTCGCTGCGACCAATGGGGGCACCTTTTGGGGTGTAAGCGCGATCAAACCAACGACCATTCCAAGCCGCCGCAACCCGATGACGGTAGGTATTGGAAAGGGACAACGCCTGCCGGGCTGCAGAAGGTTCCCCAAGTCGCTCGAGCATTGGAGCGAACACGCCCAAAACCCAACTGGCCATGGCGGAGTTGAGGACAGAGCTGCCGCCCCGACTCATTGCATCGCGATCAACCCCACTTTGCTCCAAGACCGTGTCATTCCAATCCGCATTCCCCATGCGCACATGACCCAAGGCACCCTCACCAATACCGTCTTGAAAATAGCGGAATTGAACCATCAAATGATCCAGCAGACTCACCGGCTGCGTATTGTAGATCGGGTGATAAGCCAGCGAGTCAGCGAAAGCTTGCTCGTCGCCGGTGGCTGAAAGGTATTCCGCAGCGAGCCAAAAGGCCCAAAGATTTTGATCCGACGGCTGCAGCAAGCGGGTCATTGGCGTCTTGTCGCCATTTAGTGCGTAGGGCAAATTGCCGTCTGGCGATGCCCAAGCACAGGTATTGCGAAGCACTGATAGGGCAAGGTCAGGATCGGTGTGTACCAGGGGCAAGGCGTGTTGTAGTTGGTCTCGCGCGGCGGCATTTGCGCCCAAAATAAAGCCGTAAACCGAGCCCTGATTTAACGTATGACCGCCAAGCACATGATCCTGATTTGCCGCACCGACCAAAACGCCTTGGTGCCACAGCAATTCACGCCGTTGCTCCGCCGAATCTGCCCTAGCCCAGTGGGACCAACCGTCCACCAACAGTGACCGATGCCGTTGCTGACTAATGAACCATGCTTCCTGCGGATTACTCACCCACCCATCCTTCGCCGAGGGCAGACAACCTAGGCGAAACCAGAGGTCCTGCTGCTCACCCGGCTGCAGTTCAAGTTGGCTGTTAGCCATCAGCGTCGGCCATGACGCACCGGTTTCGACAGAGCACTGAGCATTCGTCTGCCCAAGCACCTCGATCGATAGGGTGCGCGGCTCGCCCATCGACCCAGACCCCTCGGAAAAAACCTCCGCTGCTGACAGACGCCGCTGCACCGGATCGTGTTCGACAGTGTAGGACACCAAGCCGGCTGCAGTGTCACGACTTTGGGCGCTCTGCCATGTCTGCAGGAAGCGCGGCTCTAAGGGCCAACGCTCAGACACGCGCAGCGACTGTGGCTGTGCACCGGCCGCGGCGGTAACCCGCAGCCGAATCGCTACCCACGGGTGGGGGCCTTCAGGCACGAGTACCGTGCGCTCTAAGTTGATTCCATGACATTGATAGCGACGGGATACCTGCTGCATACCGAAGGTTTGAGTACGAAATTCCTGGGCACCCCATTGCCGCCAAGCACTCGCCCCCTCACGGCTGTGGATCGCCAAATGTGGGTCTTCGCTGACGGGCCTGGCATACCTTAGCCAGCGCATGCCTTGGCTTTCGTCAAACAGACCGAGCCCGCCATCGGTTCCGGCGAACACCTGAATCCTACGATTGCCAAAAACATGCCAATTGCGCTGTCCGGCCAGGCCACCCGTCGGAGCATAAACGAATTCCGGGAGAGGCAAGGCCCGTTCATTAATCAGCGTTGTCGCGTCAAAATCGCGCCACGCGCCGTGGGTTTCTGAGCCGGCTTTCTCAGGCGATCCAACGGACGAAACCGCGGCGGCGACCACGGCCGGTGAGGCAACACCCAAGGATGTGGTGGCTTGAATAAACGTTCGTCGTCGCACAAATACTCCAAGAAACTAACCGAAAGTTGATGTGGTATGTCGGTCGATCTGGTCGTACTCTAACTCTATCCTTGGGAGGGGATATAAGAAAAATAGAAAGCCAAAGGGGAAAAAGATGAACCTGATCACCATGGGGCGACGCGCGGCTCTCATACTCGCCACTGCACTTCTCGGTGCAGCCTGCTCACCTGCGAGCAACACGAACGAAACGTCAGCAAACCAAACGAGCAATGCATTGCCTGTGGGCAATATCGATGATGCGCGCATCAACAATGCCGCCAGCGAACCCGGCAACTGGTTGGCGCACGGTTTGGACTACCGGGAACAACGATTCTCGCCGTTAACCCAGATAAACCGCGATACGGTGACCAAACTTGGTCTGGCCTACGAATTGGATGTGGGCAGCAACGACGCACTGGAAGCAACACCGATAATGGTGGACAACACGCTGTTCTTCACCTCGACCTATTCCATCGTGCACGCAGTGGATGCCGTCAGCGGTGAGGAACTTTGGCGCTACGACCCACAAGTGCCCAAGGAGTTTCTGCGTAAAGCCTGCTGTGGCCCGATTAACCGAGGGGTTTCGGTCTATCAGGGCAACGTTTATGTCGCAACATTGGACGGACGTCTTGTTGCGGTGAAAGCCAGCAACGGCGAGAAAGTCTGGGAAGTCGACACGGTCATAGACCGAGACCGCTTCTATACGATCACCGGCGCGCCCAAGACCGCCAAGGGCAAAGTCTTTATCGGCAACGGTGGCGCCGAATTCGGCGTTCGCGGCTACGTGACCGCCTATGACGCGGCCACTGGCGAACAAATCTGGCGCTTTTACACGGTACCAGGCGATCCATCCCTGCCTTTTGAGCATCCGGAAATGGAGCTGGCCGCGACAACGTGGAAAGGCGGTTCTTGGTGGGAAGTTGGCGGTGGCGGCACCGTTTGGAATTCCATTGTTTATGATCCGGAATTCGATCAGGTCTACTTGGGTGTTGGTAACGGCGCACCATGGACTCGAGTGATTCGCTCACCCGGCGGCGGCGATAATTTGTTCTTGTCCAGTATCGTCGCAGTGGATGCCGATACCGGCAGCATGAACTGGTATTACCAAACCACCCCCGGCGACAACTGGGACTATACCGCCGTGCAGGATATGACTCTGGCGGATATGACCGTCGATGGGGAAGAACGAAAAGTACTGTTACAGGCTCCGAAAAACGGTTTCTTTTACGTGCTGGATCGCGAGGACGGCGAACTGTTACGGGCGCATCCCTACGTCAAAACAACGTGGGCAACCCATGTCGATATGGAAACCGGCCGACCCGTCGAAAATCCGGAGACAGATTACTCTGAAGAAGCCAAGTGGGTACTGCCCGGACCGCTGGGCGGCCACGACTGGCAGGCTATGTCCTTTGACGAATCCAAGGGCATCATGTATCTGCCCGCCCAAGATTTCCCATTCATTTATTCACTGAACAAGGAATTCAAGGAGACCGGGTACTTCAAGCGCAATCCAGGCACCACGAATTTGGGACTGGACTTGGAAAACAGCTCAATCCTAGCTGCCGAGATGGAAGACTCCGCGCCAGTGGCGAAGGGTTATCTGAAAGCCTTTGACCCCATTAGCGGCGAGGAACTTTGGTCCGTCGACCATGTGCACTATTGGAATAGCGGCGTGCTCGCTTCCGCAGGCGGTCTGGTTTTTCAGGGTGACGGCCTTGGTTTTCTGAGTGCCTACGATGCCGACACCGGTGAGAAGCTTTGGACCTACAACACTTACATCTCCATGTTGGCACCGCCCGTCAGCTACGCCATAGATGGCACGCAGTACGTGGCGATCTTGGCCGGCACAGGCGGCGTTGAGAACTTTGTGGGCACTACCAACGAAACCGCAGCACTGAAATACGGTAATTTTGGCAAGCTACTGGTATTCAAGCTGGGCGGTGATGCGGTGCTTAAAGAACCTCGCATACGCGATCGCACGATCCCAGAGCAGCCCTTGCTGACCGCATCGGCAGACCAGTTACTGCGCGGCGAACAGCAGTACAACGTGGTGTGCGGCGGCTGTCACGGCGGCAATGTACGTGCAGCGGGAATCATTCCCGACCTGCGCATGATGGGTGATGGTAAGCATGCGATTTTCAAAGAAATCGTCATCGATGGCGTGCTGTCCGCTGGCGGTATGGCCAGTTTTGCAGACGTTGTTACGCCAGAGGATGCGGAAAACATTCGGCAGTACATCATCTCTCGCGCCAACATCGATCGCGAGGCGGCTCGCGAAGTCGGCTCTGCTGCCGGGGGATAAACGCGGTCCCGATTCACGGACAGTAAGGACAAGACGGCGAACCTCGGTTCGCCGTCTTTCGTTACGCAGCCTGTTCTTCCAATCCACGTGATTGCCTGCGAATCCGCAGCGCAAACAGCAGTAAGATGGCGAAATTAACGCAGCCTACGATCATGGCACCGATAAACGATGCCTCGTAATTCCCCGTCAGATCGAAAAGATACCCCCCCATAAATCCACCGGCTCCCATGCCGAACCAGCCGAAAAACGAGGTAATGCTCATCGCGCGAGCGCCGAATTTGGCCGAAACCATCATTCGGGTGCACACTAAAATCGCCGACATGACGCCGGAATAGGTGAAGCCAAAGACGACGGCAACAAAGTATATCGCCGCTGTCGAATCCAAAAGGGAAACCAAAATACAGACAACGTTTGGCCTGCTGACATGACCATATAACTGGGCAGCGCACCGATTAGGTCCCCCAACCGACCACCCAGAATCCGCCCCAGCGCACCGCTAAACATCAGCACCATCAGCACGGTAGTCGCCTGATCCAAGGAAAACCCTGAATCGGTCAAAAGCGGCACAAGATGCACGATGGGCACGGACATGCAGGTGCAGCAAAATATGATCGCGACGCTGATCCACAGAATAACTTCGCGTTCTGACAACGGAAACGTTCGCACCTCGTCCACCGGCTGCAGCCTCGCCTCTTCACGACTCGGCGACTCGCGAATCAGCAGTGCCACCGGTAATGCCAGCGCCAGATAGCACGCGGCGCTGAGCATATAGGTGGTCTGCCAGCCATACAGCTCCAGACTCAAGGCACACAGATACGGCACCACGGCCTGACCAACAGCACCACCCGACGCCGTAATGCCCAAAGCAAGACCCGGTTTATGGGTAAACCAAAAACCCACGTTAGCAAACAGCGGAGAGGTCACCATGGCATTGCCAAAAGCGCCGAACAAAAAGTACAAACCGTAAAATTGCAGAATGGACTCTTGCTGGCTTAACGCAAACAAACTGCCTGACATGGCGCAAGCCGCGATCAGACCAAACCAGCGCGTGCCGTAACGGTCTGCTATGTATCCCCACAAAACACCGAAAACCGCTGAAGAAAAAGAGATCACCGTATAACCAAAGGATGTTTGGCCACGACTCCATCCGAACTCCGTTACCAGAGGTTTCAAAAATACCGATATAGAACCCAGAGCACCAAAGGCCAGGGCGCTCAGCAGGAAAACAACAAAGACCATGACCCAGCCGTAAGCTGGATCTCGTGGTTGTTCAACGGGGTTGGCGTCAGTCATGCGACATCTTAGCACCGGCGGTCGTTGCGCCGGAGCGTTGAACAATCTGCTACGAACTGCTACCAATCCAGGTCGTCTGGCACCTCGAACTTAGCGTAAAACTCGTCATCGGAACCGGGCTCAGGCGACTTGGCCTTTTCACCATGAGCAACAATGATGCGCTTGGGATCGCGTTGCTCAATCTGCTTAGCCACTCGCTCATCCACAAAGTGGTAAAGACCGTTGTTGTTCACCACCACCAAGCGACCACTGCTGAGCTCATCCAACTGCCCCTTCGTAACAAAGATTTTCTTGATCTTCTTGCCGTGCACAAAGTTGTAAGGCACCGCTTCATCATCGGACACCTTGGTACGCTGATCGTTCTGCAGGATCAACTGCTTTACTTGGGCTTGCACCGCCTTCGCCTGACTTTTTTCGTTACGCTGCTGGGCAAGGGCTTTGTCACGGGCGGCTTTTTCCGCACGCTGCTGGGCAGCTTTCGCCTTGACCTTGTCGGTCTCGGACTGCACTGCCGGGTTTTTACCCTTACCCGCCTTCTTGCTCTGGGCCTTGCCTTGATGTCGTTCGGCCGTGGCCTCAGCACGTTTCGACCGCTCGGCTTTTTTTGCCTGGGCGTTCGTGGCAAGCCCCGCTTTAACCAACTGATCTCTTAAACTTTCGGACACCTTTGTCGCTACTCCTGTATCGCTGTATTCAGTTTACCGAAACTCGGGCCGAACTATCGCCCCCGATAGACCGGCGGGCGCTTTTCGATGAAGGCACGCATACCCTCCTTGGCGTCCTCGGTACGAGAGCAAAGCAGCTGATTACGGTTTTCAACGGCAATCGCGGCCTCAAGACCCGGTGCGTCTATGGCAACGTTTAAGCCGTCCTTGGTCAGACGCAGGCCCATGGGCGAGGCCAAGAGCATCTCGTCCGCATACCCCTGGGCGGTTGCAAGAAGCTCGGTTTCAGGCACCACCTCTGAGACTAGGTTCGTCCTCAGACACCGCTGCGCATCAATGAATTTCCCTGTAAGCATGAGTTCGGATGCAATGGAAGTGCCCACCAGGCGGGGCAGAAAATAACTGGTGCCCATATCGCAGGCAGATAATCCCAGCTTAATGAAAGCCGCATTCATTTTCGCGGTCTCTGCTGCGATACGCACATCACTGGCTAGGGCAAAGGCGAAGCCTCCGCCACAGGCTGGGCCTTGAATCATGCTGATGATCGGCTGGGGGCATCGACGCATCTTGACGTACACCTCGGCCAAATAGCCTTGAAACCCCATACCCGCTCCGAAGGGACGGGGCACCGATGAATCACTGGCGGCCTTGATATCCAAGCCCGCACAAAATGCCTTACCGCGGCCACCCATCAAAACCACCCGAGTCTGATCGTTTTCCAGCAGGTGATCAAAGTAGTGCCGCAGTTCAGTGACCATTGGGGTGGTGATCGCATTCAGCGCATCCGGCCTGTCGAGCCACAGGGTGTCCACCGCACCATGGCGCTCGACACTTAGGGTTTCGTATTGATCTACTTGCATATCATTGTCTCCAGTCGACATCCAAAACTCTTCAGCAGAATCCCAAAGCTTAGGCAGGGGCGCTGGCGAATACCAGCGTCGAAGACGCCTGCGCACGGGTACCCAAGCAAGGGCATCTTTTGGTAGCGTTAGGCTGAGAAGGAAAGGCAAAACGAGGGATGGTTATGGCTGAGGCATCTTCAGAGATAACAGTTAACGGACTGCATCACTTGGCACTGGTGTGCAAAGACATGGCACGCACGGTGGACTTCTATACCAAAGTGCTGGGATTCAAGTTGAAGAAAGGTTTCGATCTCCCTGGCTATGGGCAGCATTTCTTTTTCGACATGGGCAATGGTAGCGAATTAGCATTTTTCTGGT
The DNA here is from genome assembly GCA_009936895.1 of Pseudomonadota bacterium. Taxonomy (GTDB): domain Bacteria; phylum Pseudomonadota; class Gammaproteobacteria; order Pseudomonadales; family Azotimanducaceae; genus UBA4421. Next base: position 7,217 of record JAACDS010000225.1, on the reverse strand, counting down.
TTAACGATGCAGAACCCGCACAGCCCGGTGTGGCGTCTGTGAAAAACATCGTCGGCAGTCGTCAGGGCAACATCAGTTCCGCCCACGGCTCCATGAACCATGTGGCCTTCAGTGTCTCCGCCGATGACATCGTCGCCTATCGTGAGAGGCTGGTCGCCAAGGGTGTGGACTGCACACCGGTTGTTCCCCATGACGATGTGGTCACCGGCGCAGAAGCTGCCGATTACCCAGAAGCGCCACAAAGACCTTGGTTACAATCGTTCTACTTTTTGGACCCGGACGGCATCATGCTGGAATTTTGCGCGGACCTGCAGCCTGGCTTGGCTCATGCTGACCTGCCCGTAAATGCTCAGGGATTCAAGGCAGACGGCAGCAAAATCACCGGTCTTTGAGCGCGAGCTCTGTCGATCAAGATACCCGAAGTGATTAAGTCGCTGGAGGGTGGGGGTGTATCGTCCAACGAAGCGTATCCGGGGCTTCGCCGTCCACGGCACAACTCAGATCCATGAAGGTTCGATGCGAGTGAATGGCACCGCGCCACAGCTCGATCCAAGACGCCAAGAGATTCTCGCGCGTCGAACCGTCCAGACCTCTTGCCACACGCATGCCTCGCTGCAGGACGATAACGGAGCCGTCGGTTTGCGCTGCTACTGAACACTCGTCCCCCATACCAATCATCATAGACTGCAAAAAATCTGCAGCATCCTGAACGCTGCCGTCCACAGCACCCACCTGACCGCCCATAACCGGATAATGTTGCAGGCCGGTGAGACGCGCCGACCGTTGCGCCAAGGCTTGGGCCCGCTCGGCACCGACAACCTGACTCAGGGCGGCTATCCCGTTACGAATGTACTCCAGCGCATAATTGCGATTCGCCTTCGCCAATCGTTCTTCGTTCCATTGATTGTCCGGCGGTGCTGGCTGGGCGCTGGGGTCAAAACCCGGCACAGATTCGTTGGGGGCGAACTGCAGGCGCTCTTCCGGCGCAAGGTCATGGGTATGCTCCTTAAAGTAGCCACAGAGTCCAAATTGCCCGGTGACGTCTTCAGACACGCAGACAAAGCCCAGTCGCGGATTGTTCAAGCTAACGCCATTTTGGGCATACCAACCGTCTAAGAAGCCCCTGCTGGCTTCCACAGGAATACCGCAGATCGCTGGACCCGCGTACATCCAGCGCGGGTAGCGAAAACGAACCCACGCCTTGCTATCGGATTCGGCCATGTATTCCACTGCAACCCCACCAACGCCGTTGGAGAGCACGTGGTATTTGGCACAAGCGACGGCATGAGGCAGCCCGTCGAGTCCTAGCTTGGCAAAACTCGAGAGAAATTTTTCTTCGTGTTGACGACGGAACAAGCGAAACATCCAGTCGTAGACAACCTGCCGACTCTCTTCTACCGCCACCATCAACTGCAGGCCCAGGAAGTACTGGTGATGTAGCTCAGCCTGGGCTCCTATGGCATCGATCTGCTTGTTCATAGTTCTTTCTCTTTGGTTAGGTTCGAGACGACAACCAACCGACAATAAAATCAGCCACCTCGTCTCTTGCGTTGCCAGGCTGCTGCAGATAATGATCGCCAGCCACCATCTCCAAATGCTTATCCTGAGCACCCAAGCCATCGAATATGGCCTTGGCATCGGAAGGAAAGACTCCAGTGTCTGCATCGCTTTGAACCACCAGTGACGGCACTCGAATTCGTGTCAAATGCTCCTCACCGCTGCAATGGGAATCTGTCAGGCTCCACATCGAAAGCCACGTGCGCAGCGTATTGGTCAGGCCAATACCGCGTGGACTGTAGTTCGCCGTTTTCGGATCGCCGGCATAACAGACCCCTACCTGACGATTGGAAGGATCAAGATTACCATCCATCAGTCGCAGATCTGCCCAGGTCCGATACAGATTAAAAGCTCGGTCGAACATGCCATGCGGACGAATACGGGCCAGTTCGTCGTGACACCATCGAGTGATCCGATGATTGCGCTGCTCCTGAGCCAAACGGTAGCGGGCCACGAAGTCGGCGGAGTAAGGCGGTCCGTGTATCGGATCGTACATATTCAACTCGGCAACAACGCTGCTGGGATCGGTTTCATCTGCCACCGACGGGTCGAACCATGCGGTCAATACCTCTGGCCGGCCACCATGAGCGCAGAGCGAGACGTAGATATCTGCGGAAGGCAGATGATGCAGCGCCTGAGGAATTTTCATACCCGGCGTCGGCTGCAAGGTGACCCCTGCCGATTGGGATTGGTAGGCCGCCATCAGCGAACCACCACCGGAATTACCCAATAGCACGACGATCTCTACCCCGGCTTCAGATTTCAGCCATTGAACTCCAGCACCGATATCAATCAGCGCATGCTCGAGCAAGAAAAACGGTTCGTTACCGCGAAATCGGGTATTCCAACCCAGAAATCCAAGACCTCTAGCAGCCATCAAGTCGCCCAGATAGTGCTCGCTAAAGTCGACGTTGTAATGGGTGGCAATAAACGCCACCTTGGGTACTTGGCCCTTGGGCCTGTGGTACAAGCCCTGACAGGTGTTGAAGCCCGCACCGTTACGCTGTCCAGTCGCCGAAACCAGTGATACGAATTCGCGTTCAATCGATGTCATTTACTGCTCCCCCCGATGGGCTAGAAAATGTTTAATCCGGTTGCAGGGTAATCACCACCAACTTGCCGTTAAGCCACAGAGGCAGCCAGCTTGGTGCCTTCGGGCGCAGTCGGGCGAACACATCAACAACGTACTCAGGATCATCGAGCACGACCTGAGCGTGCCCGCTCAACCGTTGGCCCTGTATCACCATCTCCACGGGTTCGCTCGAGCTCTGAAAAGCGCGCCACCAGCGGCCGTCAATACCCATAAAAACCAAGTCGTCTTCGCGCAGATAATTCACCGGGTAGACGCGACCATCGGCCAAGAAAATGATCATTGTGCGTGCAGCGCGCTCGCCCTGGGGATTGGCTCGGATCTCCTCAACGACCTGAGCGTTAACCTGCTGAGTACGGACGGGCAGCCAGGCCAACAAACCCACCAGAACCACAAGACCTAAGGCAAGCCACGCACGGGGTTTACGCAGCCACGTAAAGAGCACGCTCAGCCACCCTCGATACGAGGAATCAAAAACACTTCTGCACCGGAAGGAATGGGCTGGGTCCAGTCATCACGAAATATCTGACCGTCGATCGACACGGCGACGCCGCGATCGAGCAACTGCTGAAAACTGGGATATCGATCCGTCAGCGAAGCCATCATCTCAGCGATGGTCTCGGCCTGCACCTCGACGGTGCTGCCGGGACCATCTGTCAGCTGAAACGTACTGCTCAGGCTAACCCGCATTGTCCCGTTCATCGATGGCCGCCAACACACGTGGAGGCGACATCGGTGCATGAGTCATGCGGACACCCGCAGCATTGGCTATGGCGTTACCCACCGCAGCCAATGGCGGAACAATCGATGTCTCACCCACACCGCGCACACCGTAGGGGTGCAAAGGGTTGGGAACTTCCAAAATCGTGGTGTCGATGAAAGGAAGGTCCGAGCAAACAGGTATGCGGTAATCCAGAAAGCCGGGATTCTGCAGACGGCCGTCGTCGCCGTATATGTATTCCTCATTCAACGCCCAGCCGATGCCCTGCGTGGCGCCGCCTTGGAATTGACCTTCAACATAGTCCGGGTTGATCGCCTTACCTGCATCTTGGACGACAGTGTAACGAACGATGGTTGACCGGCCGGTTTCTGGATCTACTTCCACATCACAGATGTGGCTCGCAAAGCCCATGCCCGCGCCGTCAGCAACTACTTCGTTATGACCCGCTATCGGTCCGCCAGTACGACCGGATTTGGCCGCAATCTCTTTTAACGATAGCGGAGGCAAATTTCCGTGGCCTTTGCCAGTGGCAACAGCCTGACCGTTTTCCCAGACCACATCGTCTACGGGAACACCCCACATTTTCGCCGCACGCTCTTTGAGAACGCCGATGGCGTCCCGCGCCGCAAAGACTGTGGCCATACCCGAGGAAAACGTTCCACGACTGCCTTCGGTCATGTCGTTATGACCCAAAGATGTGGTGTCGGCGATATTCGCTCTCACCTGCTCATAAGGAATGCCCAACTCTTCAGCGGCAATCATCGCCATGGAAGATCGCGATCCGCCCACGTCTACCGTGCCTAAGGTGAGGTTCACCGTACCATCCACACCGATGTTCAAATCGGTGCAGGTCTGGCCGCCAATATTGAACCAGAATCCACAAGCAACGCCGCGGCCCTGATTTTTCTTGAGCTTCGCGCGCATATGCGGATGGTCTTTGACGGCTTTCAACGTGTGCTCGATACCAATCGGCCCATAGGTCGGTCCGTAAGGGGCTACCGTGCCTTCTCGCGCGACATTTTTCAGTCGCACATCGATAGGCTTCATACCGATCTCCTTCGCGAGCACGTCAATGGTGCTTTCTACCGCAAAGGCGGCCATGGGCGCAGAAGGAGCTCGATAGGCCGCTACCTTGGGCCGGTTTACAACCACGTCCCAACCAATGGATTTGTTGTTTTTAATGTCGTAACAGGCAAACGCCGTCATACATGCCAGCATGGCCCAGTTGCCGGGGAAGGCACCGCCCTGGTAACGAAGCTCTGCAACCGCGGCGGTGATCGTGCCGTCTTTCTTAGCACCCATCTTGACGTCAATGGACGTAGAGGAGGTCGGACCCGTGCCGCGAAAGACTTCGTCGCGCCCCATCACCAGCTTCACCGGCCGGTTTGCCTTGCGCGACAGCGCCAGTGCCACAGGCTCGCCCCAAACGTGGGTCTTGCCACCGAAACCACCACCGATCTCAGACGACGTCACCTTCAGTTTGGCAATATCCAAACCCAACAGCGATGCGCAGACGTTGCGGAAAACGAAGTGTCCCTGAGTTGTCACCCACAGCTCGGCGGTACCATCGGGATTCACCGACGCCAAACAAGCATGAGGCTCGATATAGCCCTGATGGGTTTGCTCGGTTTTGTAGGTTTTTTCAATAATGACATCGGCTTCGGCAAAGCCTGCATCCACATCGCCGTAACCCATTTGGGTTCTGGCCGCGATATTAGACGGCTTCGTTGGAGCCGGCTCAACACCCCGAGTCATGATCCGGTCATGAATCACCGGTGCGGATTCCAGCATGGCCTCATCCACATCCGTGACATGGGGCAGCTTCTTGTACTTCACGTCGATCAGCTTCAATGCCTGGGCGGCCGTTTGCTCATCCACGGCTGCCACGGCTGCCACGGCGTGGCCGTCATACAGTGCGCGGCCTCGCGCCATGCAGTTTTCCAAAATATCAGCCAAACCCTGATCGCCGCCGGTCAAATCCGGCATATCCTCAAAGGTAACCACAGATTTAACACCCGGTAGCTTCTCCGCCTTGGCTGTATTGATTTTCAAAATCTGAGCATGCGCATGAGGCGAGCGCAGGACGCGGCCTACCAATTGTCCCGGTGCACTGGCGTCTGCACCGTAGCGCGCCTTGCCAGTGACCTTGTCGATACCGTCGGGACGATTGAAACGCTCCCCGACCACTTCATATTTTTTGTCTACGTACTTTTGATCGTGACCCATTGTTCTTTCCCTCTATATCCGGTGATGGTGCCTAGCGGCCTTTTTTGCTGCGCTTGTCCTTGCCGCGCATTTCCTTGGCGGCGGCTTGAACGGCATGAACGATCTTGTCGTAGCCAGTACAGCGGCAGAGATTGCCTGCCAGGGCGTAGCGGATCTCGGTTTCATCCGGGTTGGGGTTGCGGTCAAGTAACGACTTAGCCGCCACCAAAAAGCCGGGGGTGCAAATACCGCATTGCAGGGCGGCATGATCAATGAACTTCTGCTGCAATAGGTGTAGCTCGCCGCCTTCTGACAAACCTTCTACCGTAGTGACTTCTCTGCCCTCGGCCTCAACGCCAAGCACCAAACAAGAACACACCAGACTGCCATCCAAGGTAACACTGCATGCACCGCAGTCGCCGGTACCACAGCCTTCTTTGACGCCAGTCAAACCCACACGATTGCGCAGTGCGGTCATCAAACTTTCATCGGTGGGGCAGGCAAACTGCACCGGATCACCGTTCACTGTTGTCGAAACTAATGTTGCGTTGCTCATAGGGCGCCTCCCGCGCGTGGAAATGCGATTTTAGCGGCGCGCTTTGCCAACACACCAGCAACACGGGTCCGGTACTCGACCGTTCCACGCTTATCATTTATCGGGTTACAGGCAGCACTACAGGCCGCAGCGAGCTTATCTAAGGCCGCGTCGTCCAGCTTGCTTCCCACCAAGGCTTTCGCGCCAGCGGCTACCACTACTGCGGTTGGAGCCACAGCACCGAGTACGACCTTGGCTTTTTTCACTACGCCACGCTCCAGCTTGAGGCTGATCGCCACGCCAACAACAGCGATATCCATCTCCGTACGCGGAATGAATCGAAGGTACGCGTCGCCGGTTCGCGGTTCGGGCTTCGGCAACGTGATGGCTTCGATCACTTCGCCCTTGGTTAAGCAGGTTTGACCCGGTCCTAGAACGACCTTTTCAACCGCAACCGTGCGCTTCTTCTGGGGACCGACGATAACCGCCTTGGCACCCGCCGCAATCATTGCCGGCACGCTATCCGCGGCTGGTGACGCATTACACAGGTTACCTGCGAGCGTCGCGCGGCCTTGAATCTGATCCGAACCTATCAAGTTGGCCGCTTCAACCACGCCCGGCCATGCGGCCTTCAGTGCCTTGTGCTCACCGATTACGGAGCCGGATACCGCCGCACCGATGGTAAAGCCCTTCGCGGACGTCTGGATCTCATCGATTTTTGGAATGCGCTTGATGTCGACGACCAGGTCCGGTTCGACCATGCCCATCTTCAGTTTGACTAGTAAGTCTGTGCCGCCCGCAAGCAAAAAGGCTGCGCCTGTTTCTTTACTCAACAGGCCAGCTGCTTCCTTAGCGGACGCAGGTGTTGCGTATCTCATGTTTTCCCTCACTTAATTAATCCCCAGTGCAAAATAGTCTCAGAAAATTCGCTTGGGCGCACTCTTCTCTGGTGACTTGTAAGCTGTTTAGGTGACGAGCGGTTCCGGAAGCATAAAGGCAAAGAACAATGAAGAAACGATCATGGGCTGGACTCCTTTTACTGGGATTCGTCGTGCTGACCGGTACTCTTTTTTTCGAGGGGGATCTACCCGCAGCGGCTGTCGACGCTA
>JAACDS010000224.1 GCA_009936895.1 Pseudomonadota bacterium | reverse complement strand
CGCTGACCGTCATCGCCAATCGGCTGACCGCACTGAACGAAGTTGCCGGTGTCGCGTTTTTCGATCAATCCGATGAGCTAATGGCCATGAGCGGTGTGCAGCGGTCGGACACAAGTTTTGACGCACAGGCCACCATCGACGACACGCGCAGCGGTTTCGTGCGAGTCATCCTGAATCGAGAGGCCTTCGCCCCACCAATACCATGGGCATTGTGGCTATTGTCGTTGCTGACCGTTTTGTTCACGCCACCATTTGCCGTCATGGCGATACAGTTCAGCACACGGGGCAACCGATCACTGCCCATCGTTTCGGTACCCAACGAACCCGTCCAGGATCAGCCCGCCTACCTGCTTACGGTCAAACTGCACAATCAGCGCAGCTTGAATCGGCAGGAACAAACACAGGCGATCGAAGATGCCCTAACCATGGGGCGCGAAGTCTGCGCCTTGTACCCCGGACTTGCGGTATCGCTGCAAGAGCGGGGATTAACGCTGTTGATCAGCAAAGCCGAAGCCAGCGGTCTGAACGCGGTCTATGCCTCGTTATTGCTGCAACGGTTGCTACGCGAATACGAGACTCAGGGCGAATTTCGTTGCTTGCTTTCCACAGCCATCAGTCCGAGCGACCCGGCAGAAGCCACCTCCATCAAGACAGATGCGCTAGAGGGCATGACCAACGTCGAGCAGAACCTCACCTTAGCCTCACTGGCAAAGGCCAACACGGCGCTGATGGGCGCAGACATCTTCGAGGACTTGAGCGAGGAGCAACGCCAGTGGGCACAGCCGTTTCGCCATCCGATTCTAGAGGACCTCGCTCCAGAAGGCGTTTTTTACTGTATTGAAGCCCTGCCAGCGCTAGAACAGGCGCTGATAACGGAGCAGGCCCAGGTCGTGCTGGGGTTCAATCTGGCTCCCTAGCTTTGACGGAAAGAAGCGATTAGTCTGCCTGTCGATCCGTTAATTCCTCAGGAGGGCATTCTATGCTGAACCACACCATGATCGGTTCCAATAACATTCAGCGAACCAAAACATTCTATGACGCTGTACTCGGCGTACTGGGCGCTGGCCCGGCCATGGAGCATGTCAACGACACGGGGCAAATACGCCTGTTCTATATTCATGACGGGTCAACATTTGGCATTTCCGAGCCCATTAATGGCGAACCCGCTACCGTTGCCAACGGCGCCACCATCGGCTTCATCTGCAACTCGCCAGAACAGCTGCAGGAATTCCACGATGCGGCTATCGCCAATGGCGGCACCACCTCGGAAGATCCACCGGGAGTCCGCGAGGGATCCATGGGCACCATGTATTTGTGCTATTTCCTTGACCCAGACGGCCATAAGATCTGCGGTATTCACCGCCCGGCTTAGTCGCTCGGATCTCAGCCTAGGTAAGAGCCGTCGGCGCATCGGATTGCACCGGTGGCTCATTCTCCCGATCCGCACCCGTTATTAGACGGCGGTCGGCACTCAGCAACTCAAACACCCCTTCCTCGTGCAAAACACGCACGCCGAGTCGTTGGTCGGATACACCCGGCCGCGCTCGATAGTCAAACGCAAGCGCTTCGCCGTGCTCCTGCGCCTCGAAATACCAATAGTCAATATTCGCCACAGCGTTCAAGGATTCCTCTAACTCAATCAAGTGCGAGGAAATCACGAACAAACTGTCTTGTTTCGCAGCAAGTTGCCGGATGACTTCAAAGGAGGCATCCAGGGCATCTTTCACGTTGGTTCCTTTAAACGGTTCGTCCATGATCGCGATGGTTCGGCTACCCTCGGCCAAGGCTTGTGCCACTGCCTTCACCTGCAACGCTTCGGCACGAAAAAAACTGATGCCGTCCGCGAGGTTATCGCTTAGAGAAATGGACGTAAGCAGGCGCTGCACTGGAACAAAGGAAAACGCCTTGGCCGGCACGCCCATGCCCAAATGCGCAAAGTAAAGGGCGGTAAGGATCGCTCGCAAATAGGTGGTCTTGCCCGCCATGTTTCGGCCTGTAAGGAAAAGAACTCGACCGGCTTGATCAAGAGCCAGAGGGTTGCCAACGGGATGTTCCAGTAACGGGTGAACCAACTCGGTCGCCGAAATTGCCGTTGGCCCAGTCTCAATGATCGGCATCACCAGACCGTGTTTATGCGTCGCGTCAGCCAAGGACACCAAGGCATCCAGCTCGTAGCAAATCGCCATCAGTCGGATCAGTTTGGTTTTTTCATACAGTCGAAGGCATTGGTCAAGCCTGAGCTTTTGCCAGAATCGCTTAGCCGGCGGAGCCTGCATCGCACGGGTCAGCTCTGCGCTGAGCATCAAGGTTTGCATCTCACTGAACAATGCCGTCAATTCGCCAGGGGCACTTTGCGCATCTGGATACGCCAGCAATTCGCTGATCGACAACAGAAATCGTTGAGACAGCGCGACTCCGTGAACGATTTTGGCGTAGTAGTTATCGTAGTTCGCCCACAGGTGAAACGCATCCAAACCAAATTCGATGGAATTTTTTGCCCGCACAATGGGCATCCCCGCTCCCAGATAGCGGTCGACGTGTGATGCCAAATAGGCCGATGGCAGTGCCGCGAACACCTCCCGGTGCTGGCTGATAAAGGCGACAGATTCCTGGGTAGCAACGATCTTTGTGGGGTTTGCCCAAGGAGACAACATGCGACGCCTGAGCACGGCCCGACCGCCATCGGTTTTGCAGAAGTCGCAATATTCGAACAGACCACGGCCCTCGGCGGATCCAAACAGATTCAGGTCCGTCAATGTATGGGTGTCCAACTGAAGAACGTTTTGAATTTCGCGGTTCATGTTGCCATCCAGCTTAAAACAGGCCATCCAATTAACCGATTACAAATTGAGTACTCGATCACAGATCGCGTAAAGG